>DXEF01000042.1 GCA_019115085.1 Candidatus Agathobaculum pullicola
ATCCTCAAAACAGAGTGCATTTACCGGCACAAGCCCGCTACCTTTTTAGAAGCCAATGAGATGATTGACCGCTACATCCACTTTTACAACCATGAGCGCATCCAGTTAAAAACAGGAGAGCCGCCGCTAACGCAGCGCCTCTCCTCCTAAAACTCAATATTTCCTACCAGGGGGCTTTTTTGTACTGTCCGCACAATCTGGGGCAGTTCAGGTTGCGTCCCAAACGGGAGTGGCCTTTGACGATGATGGTGGACACATGCCCTGCCTCTACCTCGCCCATCATTTCCAGATAGGCCGGACGGTCGAAGGTCACACCGGAGTACCCGTCATCCACAAAGAACCGGGGATTTTGAAAGCCATTCCGTTCTGCGTACTCCTGTAAAATCTGTTTTTGGTTGTGTATGCTGCTGCTCTCTCCGGCAAGCTCATCCTCCTGGTTCAACCGACAGTAGAGAGCGGTCATGGTTTGATTTGACCGAAGTTCCATGCTGCTCCTTTCTGTGTGCGGTCAAATCGGTTCCTTTGGATTGTGACGGCTTCATTATACTGGAAACCGACTGCCGCGTCCAAGTGTTTTTAACGGGCGGACCGGAGTTCCTTTTCCATCAGCCGAATGAGTTTATCGGTCACGGTGGCGCCGCCGCTGTTCTAGTAATGCCGGGTGATCTGATAAACTGCGCCGCCAATTGTCATCGTCGTTCTGTGTAATTCGGTTCCCTGTTCGGCAGTTCGATTGTGTTGGTCACAATGGAAGTTGCCGCGAGTCTGCATAACATCCCTCCCTCCCACAAATGGAGTTTTCTTGTTCAGTCATCGTCATCATCGTCGGAGTCATAGCCGCCAAAGTCGTAGTTGACAAAATCAAAATCCGGGGAACACATCTCCTCATAGCTTGGTCCAGCTTTAGGCCGCGCAGGGCGTTTCACAATGGCTTTGTTCAACTCGCTCATGCCGGATTCCAAAAGCTCCTTCCGCCCGCTGGCGTAGTCCAGGCCCATCTGTCTGGCGATACGCTCGATTTTTTCGACCGAGGTATAGCGGTCCCGGTCCACAAAGGTCGTCACAAAAGCGAGAGAAGTATAGTAGCTGCTGGCCGAGAGGATGGTCAGCCGATTCAAAAGCTCGGCGATGTGGTCGGTCTGCTGTCTTACAGAATGGGCGATTTCCTCACGGATGATGTCCCGCATTGGGCCGGTGTGCTGGGCGTAGTCCTCTCCATTTAGGCCCAGTTCCGCATAGCGCCGCAGGAGAGTGGAAACGCTCTGGTGATTCTGCTTGGCGCGCTCTCCCATGCGTCTGGCAAGGGCTTTTGGAAAGCGGACGGTGATGGAAACGGTAGGTTCTCTAGGGCTCAATCGTGCCTCCTCCTCCCGAAAGCGCTGTAAGGCGTTTTTTCGGGGCATCTTCAAAAATCATACCTGCAAAATGCGTTGAAAGCACTGCTTTCAAGCGGTCAATCCGTCGTCTGGTAAGACGGCTATTCCTGCCTTATCCCGGAAAGCTCTGCTTTTCAGGAGGTAAGGCCCTGCGGGGCGGGCGCTTGTGGACGCCCCGTGTCATGTGTGGCCCTCCTTTCCGTCCGGCAAATAAAAACGCCATACACGCTCCGAAGCTGTCTGTTCGGGACGTGTATGGCGTTCTGTTTTTGATCTTCCGCCGAACTGCTTTTAGATGTAGACAGAGCGTTGCAGTTCAGGGCGTTGTTCTTTTTCCTGTCTTACAAAAAGAATAGCGCGATTGATGGGATTCGTCAGCTATATGACTAGAAGTCATGTGTTAGAGCCGACCTGACTTGACGAAAAAATTAGTTGATTTTGGCCGGCGCTAACATTTCAAGACTTAAGATTTGCTTATATTTAAGAAATTATCAGCATTTGTCATCTACTGTGATTAGATATTATGTGATACAATTCCGAATGAGAAAACTGTAATTTTCGACAAGGTAGCTATGGAGGTTGACGTTGACTATGAATAGCGTTATAACGGAAAAAACGCGCATTATGGTAGTAGATGATGACAAAGAAATACGAGAAGTTATTTCAGTTCTTTTAACAAATGAAAATTTTGATGTGATTGAAGCTGGGGCCGGCGAGGATGCTATGAAGTTAATGACTGCCAATATTGATTTAATAATTTTGGACGTGATGATGCCAGACATATCCGGGTATCAGGTAAGCAGAATGATTCGGGAATCGTCAAATGTGCCGATTCTGTTCCTGACTGCAAGAACTCAAAGCTCTGACCTTGTTCTGGGGTATTCCTCCGGCGGGGACGACTACTTAGCCAAGCCGTTTTCCTATCCAGAGCTGATTGCACGCGTGAAAGGGCTACTGCGAAGATATACGGTTTATCAAGGAAAGAAAGTCCCCACAAGGAAATCAGAGTATATCGAATGGGGGGATCTACGTATTGACTGTTGCCGCAATATGGCATGGAAATGTGGAAAAGAACTGGATCTGACCTCTACAGAATATCGCATATTGCGTCTGCTGCTCGCCCACCCCGGCCAAGTTTTCTCAGCTCAAAATATATATGAAAGTGTTTGGGAAGAACCGTTTCATTCCGGCGATAGTAATTCAATCATGGTTTTTATCCGTCGGCTGCGGGGCAAAATTGAGGACGACCCTCGCCGTCCTATTCACCTTGTAACGGTATGGGGAAAGGGGTATCGCATTGAATAGGCTGGCGAGATGGATTTCCAAAAGATTAGGTATAAAATTGCTGGCGATCGCAGCGATTGCATTTGTCGTTGCGTGGTTTGGGCATTATTTGATTGCCGATGTGGCGGCCGAAAGTTTTTTCTATGATACCAGGTTTGACGCTTTTTGGGAGGCCAAGAGCGCATCAGCCGTGCAGGGTTTCCAAGAATATGTAACGAAAAATGGACTTTCCATACGGGAGGCTTTGACAGATACGAAGTGGAATAAAGAAAACTCTGATATTATCCTGTTTACAGAGCCAGCATTCCTTTATGAAGAAATGCAATCAGATTTAGACAAAGAGGATGAATACGAACGGATCAACTGCTCAGGCGGTTTCATTTATGCTACTTCATATTCTCCAGGAGATCCCTACTTCTTCTGGTGGAATACCGCTGGTATGATAATTGGTATTTTGCTGTTTCTGGGAATTGTCATTCCGGTTACAGTATGTACCATACACCGTATAAAAAAGCTCTATCAGCAAGTCCTTCTGTCTGCTCAATCGGGCAGAAACAGACGGATTGAAACTGGCGGTAGGGACGAAATTGCGGAACTGGGCAATGAGATTGAATCCATGAGAATATCTCTGCTAAGTTTGCTGGAAAATGAGGAACGAATGAGAGCGGACAGCGATCAGTTAGTTGCCTCGCTCTCACACGATATTCGGACGCCTTTGACCAAGCTGACTGGATATTTGGAGATATTGATCCATAAAAAGAATCTGACAGATATGGAGCATCAGGCTTATCTGATGAAGGCTGCTGACAAGGCGCACCAACTGAAAGTGTTGACGGACGAGTTATTCCACAAATTTGTTGCAGATCGCGACAGCGAAGCGAACCGCTTTCAGGAACCCATTGACGGCGGGCAGTTTCTAAACCAACTGCTGTTTGAGGAATGCAGCGAATTGAAGGAAGATGGCTTCCTGATAGGAGATGTTCCCATGTTTGGTTCGGGATGTTTTTGCCGCCTGCACATTGGGGACATCCGCAGGGCGTTTGATAATATCTTTTCTAATCTGCGGAAATATGCAGACCCCAATTACCCCATCAACATTACAATGATGGATAAACAGGGGGAAATCTATGTTGCAATTGAGAACCGCAAGAGGAAGTGTCCAGCAGATATCGCCAGCCATAAGATTGGCCTGATGACGGTCAAGACATTGATGGAATGGAATGGCGGATCGATGGACATCGAACAGACTGCCACAAACTTTTCTATTGGAATTTCACTGCCCAAAACCGAACCATCCGAGAAGGTGAAGCCTTGATAGGAATAGGGGTGCAATAGTGTGAAAGATTATCAAATTTGAGCACCAGCCGAAAAGGCGCATAAAAGCGGCCCTGCCAACCAGAGTTTTTCAGCGCATGAGCAGAATAATCGGGAAGCAAGCGGCTGAGTTTTTGAATCGCTAATTTCACTTTCATTGAAAAAGTAAGAATTGTTAAGAACTTGATATGGTGGAAAATAAGAATTGGGCGCTATACTGTCCTCATCCAAGATCATGGCCGTGATCAAAGCAGTCCGAAGAACAATATAAGGAGGTAGAGCTCAATGAAAAAGTTGACTACCAAGGTGTTAAGTTTTATACTGACTTTATCAATGATGTTTAGCTTGATGGTCCCAGCATTTGCCGCTGAAAACTATGACAGTGAGGGAACTCTCTCCAATACGCAAGAGAGCATAGATGCTGCACGGGAAGCCTATGCCGCATTAACTCCTGAAGCTAAAGCCATCTTTGATGCATCTTTAACGTATGACACAGAGATGCTGAAATTCCATACAACTTATGTTGATCAGAATTTTACACCTCCTGCGCCCAGACCTCAGACAAGATCGGCTGCGGCTGTGGCAGATCCTATGCGGGTTCTAATGGTGGAGCTTGGCGGATTAGGATTACCTTCGGCGGTACTTTACTCTTTGAAGGCCATGGGTGCAGGCATGGTTGCAGCAATTGCTGATGGTCCTCTCCCTGTCGGGGATATTCTGCTTGCTGCTGCAACAGCCAGTGCGGTTGTGGTTATTGCTGCGAACTGGGATGTCGTATCTCCAAAATTCAATCAAATTACCAGAGCTTTCGAAAAAGCATTTTCAACTGCGGCATCTAATATTTCGTCGGCCTTTTCTAAGATTAAAAGCGATGCCAAAAAAGAGGTAGATAAAAACAAGGCAAAGGAGAAAAAACCTACCGGTAATCGTGTGAAAGATGTGCAAAATCGACTCAAAAAAGAGGGATTTAAAAAGACCGGGCAAACTGGCAGTCATGAGAAATGGAAAAAGGGAAACAAAACGGTTACTGTCCCTAACCATGGCTCAAATTATGAGATTCCTATTGGCACACTGAGAAATATCTGGAAACAAGCTGGTTGGATTTGACCTTGGAGGTGTTTGTTTGGAAATTTCTTATTATGCAATCTTTGATTATAGTGAATATGATGAAAATGAGAAAAAATACGGCATATCAATCACGTTCCCTGATATACCGGAAGCGAACACTTGCGCAAGAAATGACAATGAGGCATTGGTTATGGCATTAGAAGTGTTGCAGTTATCTCTTATTGGGGATGACGGCAGTTGGCCGTCCCAAGAGAGTTTGCCAAAACCTACACCTTTAGAACAAATAAAATTAGAGCAATACGAAAGGGCTATCTTAATCAAATTTGATACCGAGAATGTTGATTTAAGTAAGTTTCAGTTTTTTACTTAAACTAATTCTCACTTGCCATTGTTATATGTCTCATTGATTTCTCAATTTATATATCCCAAAACGGTTGACTTTGTATTAGGAAACAGAGCCAACCGTTTTTTAATTCTTTATGTAGTTTAGAGGAAGGTCTATCCATTTGTCCTCTGTAACTAAATTGGATATGTGCTGATCGAAGTAAAAGAGCATTTTTGCCTCCATGTGTTTTGATAAGGTACAATAAGTTTCGCCAGACCTCCGGCATTCACAGTATATTAAAACAGTGATTGGAACCGGATATAAGTTAGTTAAACCAAAGAAAACCGTGAAGGAGCTTTGAGGCTCCTTCACGGTTTTATCTTGGTTATCTTGCTACAAGCACAAACGCCTGCAAAACGCTTTCCTTCGCCATGAGCTTCAAATCATTCAAATGGCGTGTGCGTTCCAAAATATCGTCCGTCACCGGCATAGGATTGTCAATGAGCATTTGATGGGTTAAACGCTCGATACGCTCCGTAGCCTCCTGCTGAACTTGGTGCATCGTTTCCATAAGCATTCCATCCATTTTCAGAATCATATACCGATCCGGGTGATTATCACGCAGATAAGTAAGCGCCATTCTTCCGTATCGCCCCAGCGGTCGGTCATCCTCTGTGTGGTTGGAAAACTGAATGTTCGGTATCAACATTCCAGTTTGCTCAGGGTAGGATAAGTTAAGATTCGGCTTTTTCATTTTGTGTTCCTCCATAGATTTGGATTTTGTCACAAGTCCATGCAACCAATCTCGACCACACTTCATCAAAAGACTTTGTTAATATCCTTATTCATACGGGGCGAACGCTGCGAAGTCTTTTTGTCGTATGAGCAGAACAAAATCAATCCTGAAACAACGGTGTGGAGAAATAGCGCTCGGCTGTATCGGGCAGAATGGTGACAACGGTTTTGCCAGAACCGAGTTTTTTGGCAAGCTGGATGGCTGCCGCAACATTGGTACCGCTCGAGATACCGCACATAAGTCCTTCCAAGCGCGCCAGATCTTTGGCGGTCTGGATAGCCTCGTCATCGGTGACGATGTGGAGATGATCGTAAATCTTCGTGTTTAGATTGTTCGGGATAATACCGTCTCCAATACCCATCTGCAAATGGGTGCCAATCGAGCCGCCCGAGAGGATAGGTGCGTTTTCCGGCTCGACCACCCAGATTTCCAACTGGGGATTTTGTGCCTTGAGCACTTCGCCAATGCCGCTTATCGTACCGCCGGTGCCAAAACCGGAGCAGAAGCCGTCGATGGGGCCGCCAACCTGTTCGAGAATTTCCGTGGCGGTATGGTGACGGTGAACAGCGGGATTGGCCGGATTGTCGAACTGTCCCGGAACAAAGACCTTTGGGTTATTTTTGGCCATTTCGTCTGCAATTCGTTGACATTCTGCAATACAATCGCCGATATTGCCGGCATCATGTACCAAAATTACTTCAGCGCCATAATGCTGTACCAGCTTGCGGCGCTCTTCGGAGACCGAATCCGGCATAATGATTTTAACCTTGTAGCCTTTCACCGCACCGCAAAGCGCAAGGCCGATGCCTTGATTGCCACTGGTGGGTTCCACAATAATGGTATCCGGTCCGATTAAGCCGCGTTGCTCAGCGTCCTCAACCATATTGAGCGCCGTGCGCGTTTTGATGGATCCACCGACGTTTAAGCCCTCGAATTTGACAAGCACCTCGGCGCAGTCTGCGGGAACCATACGGTTCAAGCGTACTATCGGCGTGTGGCCGACTGCTTCCAGGATATTGCTGCATATCATCGTAAAATCTTCCTCTCAAACGTGTCTGACATACATTATAGCACAACTTTCTGCATAAGGATAGAATGGATTGACCAAATAGAGTCAATCCAACCTTCTTTTTTTGGAGTTTATGCAGGGAGGAGGTGAAAGGTGATGGAAATTCATTTTCAGCAGGCCAATTCAGGGAATTATCTGTCCGCTGCACGTGGGAAGAAGGAAATTCTTTATCTGGTGATTCATTTTACGGCGAACGACGGTGATACCGCCAAAAATAATGCAGATTACTTTAAAAATTCCAATATTTCCACTTCAGCACATTATTTTGTCGACGAAAACGAAGTATGGCAGTCCGTGCGTGATGCGGATATTGCGTGGCATTGTGGAACCAAAGGTACTTACTTTCATCCATATTGTCGCAATGCCAACAGCATCGGCATTGAGTTGTGCAGTCGCATCAAGAACGGCAAATATTATTTTCAACCGGGTACGGTGGAAAATGCAGTGCAGTTGGCGCGTATGCTGATGCAAAAGTACGGCATTGCGCCCGATCATGTGGTGCGGCACTATGATGTGACGCATAAAAACTGTCCTGCGCCGTTTGTGGAAAATGCAGCAGCATGGCAGGACTTCAAGAGGAGACTGACAGAGGAGGTGGATGATATGACGGTAGATGAGGTCAAGAACCTGATTGCGCAAAGCAAAACAGTGTACAGCACTGTAGCATCTGTGCCAGAGTGGGGGCGCGCGACGGTGGAAAAGCTGGAGAGAAAAGGCTGGCTCAAAGGCGAAGGTGGTGCTGCGGGGCTCAACCTTCCGGAGGAGATGCTTCGTGTGCTTGTCATAAATGACCGGGCAGGCATTTATGGAGATTGAGTAATAAAGAACGGCGAAAGCAATATGCTTTTGCCGTTTTTTCTTCTATTTATAGAAATCATTCAAGATTGCTACATATGCCGGAAACATCTTTTCGGCCATCATTGGACGGCATTGCAACGTATGCGATTATGGACGGTATCATGGGGGTTGATGCTGGGAGCGCGCTCGGCGCACTTGAGGCGGCTGGATAGCCGGATCGGGCAAGATTGCAGTGCGGCATCATGGTCCAACGCGCAGCATCGTGCATAGTCATCGCGCTGCGTGCTTTCTACGCAAGCCTTTTGGAGATGAGCCATGCTCTCGCACAGGCTATTTTGGGCTTTATGATTCTGGTGATATACGGTTTCGTTCTGGTCAGCTTTATGTAAATAAAAATTTGCGCTGTATGTTGTCGAAACAACATACAGCGGGGGGAGGATTACGTTATACTGAGGACAACCAAAATACATGGGAGGATACCGCGATGATGCGTAAAATTATTGAGATTGATGAAGCAAAGTGCAATGGCTGCGGCCTGTGTGCGAATGCGTGCCACGAGGGGGCCATCGGCATGGTGGACGGTAAAGCCAAGCTGCTGCGCGATGATTATTGCGATGGACTGGGCAACTGTCTGCCGGTTTGTCCGACTGGAGCAATTACATTTGTCGAGCGGGAGGCTGCGGCCTACGACGAAGCGGCAGTACAGGCTAATCTGCGCGCGAAGCAGGCACAGCAGCCGTTGGCTTGCGGTTGTCCCGGCAGTCAGGCGCGCGCAATTGAGCGCACGACAGCTGCGCCGACAGCTTCGGCTGTGCCTGCGGCATCTGAACTGCGTCAGTGGCCGGTACAGATCAAGCTGGTTCCGGTGCATGCGCCATACTTTGATGGGGCGCACCTGCTGGTCGCGGCGGACTGTACGGCCTATGCTTACGCAAACTTCCATCAGGACTTTATCCGGAATAAGATTACGCTTATTGGCTGTCCAAAACTGGACGAAGGCGATTATAGCGAAAAGCTAACCGAAATCATTCGCAGCAATAACATCAAAAGCGTTACAGTTGTGCGCATGGAGGTGCCGTGCTGCGGCGGTATCGAACATGCGGTGCGTACGGCATTGCAGGCGAGCGGCAAGTTCCTGCCCTGGCAGGTGGTTGTCGTCTCGACCGACGGAAAGATTCTTGAGCAGTAAGCTGATAGGCAAAACCGTCTGTTTGTGCTACAATGAAAGCGAAACATGGCATAAACGGAGGGGAACGGATGAATACGTTGGATGTAGTACATGATTTTTTGCGGCGTCAGGTGAAGACGGGTGCATTCTGCATTGACGCGACGGCAGGAAAGGGGCGCGACACTGCGCTGCTGTGCCGTTTGGCTGGCCCGAAGGGCCGCGTGCTCGCGTTTGATGTACAGCAGGATGCTGTGTCGCAGACCCGTGCGCTGCTGGAAGCGCAGGGCCTAAATGCCGAGGTCGTATTGGACAGCCATGCGAACATGGCGCGCTACGCCGCGCCGGAAAGCGTGGACTGCATCGTGTTCAACTTCGGTCGGCTGCCGGGCGGGGACCCGAAAATTTTCACTACCGCTGCGTCCTCTATCCCGGCAATCGATGCGGGGCTGTCGCTGCTGCGCCCGGGCGGTGTGATGGCACTTGCACTCTATTATGGCAAAGAAAACGGATATGAGGAGAAAAATGCGATTTTACAGCACCTAAAATCGTTAAATGATCGAATGTTCACTGTTCTAGCCGGCGACTGGCTCAATCGGAAGCATGATCCTCCGCTGCCCATTTTTATCTGGAAAGAATAACGCGGATATGCTATAATCGGCAGGGAGGAGGGATGCAGCATGCCTTGGTGCCCTAAATGTAAGGCAGAATACCGGGAGGGATTCACAGAGTGCAGCGCCTGTCGCGTGCCGCTGGTGGATGGCTTGCCTGAAGAAAATGCGGCGTCAAAACGGGAGAAGTTTGTTTTGCCGGACGGCATGGAAAAGCCAATTGTGGTTTACACGGCTAAAAATCGGCTGGAGGCCACGACGATCTGTGATATGCTGCATGAAAACGATGTAGTGGCATACGACCGCCCAGCATCTTTCGGTCAAATCGTTGATTATACCGGTGCGGACAGCCGCTTTGGTCTGTCAATTATTGTGGACGCGAGTCAAACCGCACGGGCGCGAGAGCTGATTGAAGAGATGCACCGCAACCTTTCGGAAACGCCGATTGATGAAGAAGCGCTGGCGCGTCTGGCAGAAGAACAGGCAATGGACATGCCCGAGCAGCCTATGGAGGACAATATTTCTTTCAAGCTGCTACCGCTGGTAATTGGTGTGATCGTGGTCGCGCTGGCGCTGCTGTATTTGGTGGCGAATTGAAGGAGGCGAATTTATGCCGTGGTGCCCAAAATGCGGAGCAGAGTTTCGCAAGGGATTCACTGCTTGCAATACATGTTATGTCAAGCTGATCGACCATAAGCCGGACGGCACAGAGACGGTAGAGGAGCTTTCTCCGCCGCCCGAGGGCTGGGAGCGCGAAAGCCCGAAAAAGCAGCGCATGCTGCGTATTCTGCGTGCGCTGACGATGGTGCTGCTGGCGCTCGCGGCGGCGCTGTTGCTGCAAAACATGTGAAAATATGAAAAAAGCGTGCACTCCATTGGAGTACACGCTTTTTTTGTTGTCTTATTCAAGGATATCGTCAAACAGGCCGGTGAAGTCCAGCGTTGCGAAGTAATCCTTCGGGGTTTCCGCACGGCGAATGAGTTCTACCGAGCCGTCTTCGTGCAGCAGCAGCTCTGCCGAGCGCAACTTGCCGTTGTAGTTATAGCCCATCGAGAAGCCGTGCGCACCGGTATCGTGGATATAAATATAATCGCCGATATCAATGCGGGGCAGGTTGCGGTCGATGGCAAATTTGTCATTATTTTCGCACAGACCGCCGGTTACGTCATAGGTGCGGTCGTGCAGCGCGTTTTCCTTGCCCAGTACAGTGATGTGGTGGTATGCACCGTACATCGCCGGACGCATCAGATTGGCCGCGCACGCATCCAGACCGGCATATTCCTTGTAGGTATGCTTGTGATGGATGCACTTGGCGACCAGCGCACCGTACGGCCCAAGGATAAAGCGGCCCATTTCGGTGTAAATTGCTACGTCATCCATACCAGCCGGGGCGAGGACTTCCTCATACGCGCGGCGCACGCCTTCTCCGATGGCCATGATGTCGTTGGGCTCCTGCCAAGGCTTGTAGGGGATGCCGACGCCGCCGGATAGGTTGATAAACGCGATGTGCACACCGGTTTCCTTGCGTACCTCAACCGCCAGCTTGAACAGAATGCGTGCGAGCGCCGGGTAATACTCATTGGCCACCGTGTTGGAAGCGAGGAACGCATGAATACCAAAGTGCTTGACGCCCTTGGCCTTCATATACTTAAACGCCTCAATGAGCTGCTCGCGGGTCATGCCGTACTTGGCTTCCTGCGGAGTATCCATGATTTCGTTTTCCAGAACAAAGTCGCCGCCGGGATTGAAGCGGCAGGACATGGTTTCCTTCCACTCGCCGACCTTATCATAGTAGTCTAAATGAGTGATGTCGTCAAAATTGACGATGGCATCCAAATCGCTGGCCAGCTTGAAATCCTCGTTCGGGGTAACATTGGAGGAGAACATAATGTCGTGTCCGGTGATGCCGCAAGCCTTGCTCATCAGCAGCTCGGTGTAGCTGGAGCAATCGCAGCCGAAGCCCTCCTCGTGGAGCAACTGGATTAAACGAGGATTGGGGGTCGCCTTGACCGCAAAATACTCCTTAAAGCCCGGATTCCATGCGAATGCAGCTTTAACTTTGCGCGCATTTTCGCGGATGGCCTTCTCATCATAGATGTGGAACGGAGTGGGATAGGTCTTTGTGATATCCTGTACCTGTTCGAGTGTCAAAAAGGGTTTCTTTTCCATTGGTTTTTTCGCCTTTCCTTTTAGGGTTTATTCATCAAATTGTTTGCCGAGGATGCGCTCAAAACGGCGGCGCATATCGTCCTCGAGACGTTGGGTTTCAATCTGATCGATTTCCGCGATGCGGTCGTCTCGGATGATGACGACCATACCCTCGCCCAGCATAGCGGGAGCGTCGGTGCGGGGGAAATTGACCATTTTTCCACCGATTTCAACAACCACATCATCGCCTTCAAAGCGATCGACAATACCGGTCTGTTTCATGCAGCATTCTCCTTGCTTGATGACGGTGGGTGAAGCGGGAGGATTACGGTGCCGCGTTCCGCGGTAATGCGGATGTCGGTTACTCCCGCAAGGGACAGATTTTGCAGCGTTTGCGGGTCGGGGTGGCCGTAGTCGTTGTCTACGCCGCAGGAGATGACGGCAACGGATGGTTGAACGGTCTGCAGAAAGGACTGAGAGGACGAGGTTGCCGCGCCGTGATGCCCTACTTTGAGCGCATCGCAACGCAAGGATGGGTAATGTGCCAAAAGCGACTGTTCGGCGGCAGCTTCCGCGTCGCCCATTAACAGCACTTTCTGCTCGTCGGCCTGAAACAATGTGATGAGTGAACGGTCGTTTAGGTTATCACTCGGCACATCGTCCGCAGGACCGAGAAAGGTGAGCGAAGCGCCGGAGTCAAACGCCAGCATATCGCCCGACGTGGGAACGGTGGGCTGAACGCCCTGTGTTTGCAGTGCGTCCAGAAGGTCGGAAAAAGAGGAGGTGTTCTGCGTTTCCGACCCCATGTAGAAATGCTCGACCGGAAACATCTGAAGAACCTGTGCCATGCCGCCCATATGGTCGGCATGCGGATGGGTGACAATGGCTGCATGCAGTCGAGATACGCCAAGGTCTTGAAGATACCGGACAATTGCCGGTCCGCTTTCCGCCGTGCCTGCGTCTACAAGCACGGCCTGCCCGCCCGAAAGCAGCAGCGCTGCATCGCCCTGACCGACGTCAATGAAATGCACGGCGGTTTCATCTGTCAGCTGCTGCCGCGGGAGCAGGTGCTCGGCGGCCTGTAGAACGCCGCTCAGCACGAATGCAACGGCAGCTGCGCACCAGAGAAATATCCGAAGTTTGCGTTTCATCATTCCTCACAGGTGCGGTAGGAATCGAATTGATCGGTAACGGCCTTGGACGGAGCGGGAGTGAGCAGGCTGACCACAAAAATGGCGATCATACCGCAGACAAAGCCGGGGACAATCTCATACAGCTCAAAGATACCGCCGGACAGCTGCGCCCATATCAAATCGACTACACCGCCGACGATGATGCCGGCATACGCGCCGTATTTATTGGTGCGGCGCCAGAACAGTGAGCAAAGTACGAGCGGGCCGAAGGCGGAGCCGAAACCAGCCCAAGCGTATTCGACCAGACCGAGTACGGTGCTGTTTTGATTGGTGGCGATAAAAACGGCGATCAGTGCGACCGCGATAACGCAGATGCGGGAAACCCACATCAGCTCGGACGGCGAGGCGTTCGGACGGATCTTGTTATGATAAAAGTCCTCGGTGATGGCGGAAGCGGTGACCAGCAGCTGGCTGTCGGCTGTGGACATGATGGCTGCCAGAATCGCAGACAGGAAAATACCTGCGATAAACACCGGGAAGATGCGGCTGACCATGTTGATGTAAATGGTTTCTTCGTTGCCGGCGGTGACCAGCAGGCCGTCGCCCAGGAACATGCGGCCGGAAACGCCGATCAGCACGGCGGCTGTCAGCGAAATGAGCACCCAGATAGAGGCAATACGGCGGGATTTCTTAATCGCGCCGGGCGAGGAAATGCCCATAAACCGCACCAGAATATGCGGCTGGCCAAAGTAGCCGAGGCCCCAGGCAAGCAAGGATGCGATACCGAGTGCCGTGTAGGGAGTATTGGTTGCGCCGTCGACAAACATATTCAGGAAGTTGGGGTTGAAGGCTTCCACCTGTGCCAAAAAGTCGGACGGACCGCCCAGAGAGTTAATCGCGATTGAGGGTACGGCGATGACGCAGAAAAACATCAGCAGGCCCTGAAAAAAGTCGGTCCAGCACACGGCAAAGAAGCCGCCTGCGAAGGTGTAGGAAATAACAACAACTGCGCCCACCAGAAGCGATACCATATACGGGATACCGAATACGGAGGAGAACAGCTTGGCGCAGGACACAAAGCCGGAAGCGGTATAAAACAGGAAAAATACCAGAATGAATACGGCTGCGATGACTGAAATCATGCCGCTTTCATCCTGAAAGCGGTTTTTGAAAAACTGAGGCAGCGTGATTGCATCGTTTGCAACCTTGGTATACTGGCGCAGGGGCTTGGCAACCAGCAGCCAGTTCAGATAAGTACCTACGGCAAGGCCGATGGCGATCCAGCCGGCGGAAATACCGGACAGATATGCGGCGCCGGGCAGGCCCATCAGCAGCCAGCCGGACATATCGGACGCCTGAGCGCTCATCGAGGTGACCCAGGAGCCGAGCTTGCGGCCGCCGAGAAAATAATCGGTCGTCGTTCGGCTTTTGCCCATGAAGTACATGCCGATACAGATCATAAAGATCAGGTATACGCCAAAAGCGGCGATCGTGATGATGCTGTCAAAGTTCATGTGTATTTACCCTCCCAAAATTCATGTTTATTATACATGGAAACTGCTTTTTTTGCAAGAACACGGGAAGAGAATTGCGAGGTTGGATAAAAATATACGCTTTGCACAATTTTATGCACATTTCTCTTATGGCAGTTATCAGAAACGTCTGCGCACGGAGCGCCGGCATAACAAAAGAGGCTGCGCATATGCAGCCTCTATAAAAGTGCGGAGGATTATAATTGCATCGCCCGTGCCAGCTTGCTTTCCGGCTCCGGAACGAGCGAAAGATGTTCGGCAAGCTCGGCGGCAAGCGCGTGAAAAGCATCCTCGCTGCCCGCGACATATTCCAGCTCGATTTCGCACAGCGGCGCGGTTTTATCTCCGTGCCGCAGTGTGCCCTGATCGAGGGCCAGCTCACACACTGTGTTGCCCAGCTGAAGCAGAATAGCGCAGCGTCGGAAATTCACCGTGCAGATGACCTCCAGCGGAGCAGCGAGCGCCTGTGCGCAAAGCGTCAGCGGCGCGCCTTTTTTGGGTAGGATGGCAAGCCCCTCCGCGACTGTTTGCGCCACACACTCGTATTCCTCGTGCGCACGCATTCCCTCCGGTGTGTTTTCGTTGCGCAGCTTGAGGCAGCATATGCTCCGGTCGTTCTCCTTGCGTATGCGCAGCGCGGCTTGCTGCCGGCGCAGTAAGCCGTCTGCCGTGTCGAAATACTGCGACTGCATATGCAGCGTCCGGCTCTGCGTGCCAATGCGGGAGGAGGCCCATAAAAGTGCCTGCCCCAACAATCCTTCGTTTGCACGCCACTTATATTCCTTCTCCATGCCTTTGTTCATCAGCGCACCTGCCCGTTTCCGTAAATGATATATTTGGTGGTGGTCAGCGCAGTCAGGCCCATCGGGCCACGCGCATGCAGCTTTTGGGTGGAAATGCCGATTTCCGCGCCGAAACCGAACTCAAAACCGTCGGTAAAGCGGGTGGAGGCGTTGACGTAGACCGCCGCTGCGTCCACCTCGTCGAGAAACCGCTGCGACGCGGCGTAGTCGCGGGTGACAATGCACTCGGAGTGACCGGTGTTGAAGCGGTTGATGTGGTCGATGGCCTCGTCCAGCGAGTCGACCACTTTGCAGGAAATTTCGTATCCAAGATATTCACGGCCGTAGTCCTCGTCGGTCGCGGGCAACACCGCGTCCCCGAGGATTTCCATGGTGCGCGGGCAGCCGTGCAGCACAACGCCGTCGGGCGCGAGGCCCTTGGCGGCCATAGGCAGGAACTGCGCGGCGATATCCTTGTGCACCAGCAGGCTTTCGGCGGCGTTGCATACGCTCGGTCGCTGACACTTGGCGTTGACCAGAATGCGCTGCGCCATATCGAGGTCGGCGTAGGCATCAACATATACGTGGCAGTTGCCCGTACCGGTTTCGATGACAGGGACGGTCGCGTTCTGCACGACTGTGCGGATCAGTCCCGCGCCGCCGCGCGGGATGAGCACATCCAGATAACCGTTTAGTTTCATCATCTGGTTTGCGCTCTCGCGCGAGGTGTCCTCAACCAGATTGATTGCGTCTGGGGGTAAACCCTCCGCTTCGAGCGCCGCGCGCATCAGCTTGGTCAGGCACATCGAGGAGTGGAAGGCTTCCTTGCCGCCGCGCAGGATACAGGCCGAACCCGCCTTGAAGCACAGCGCCGCCGCATCGACCGTGACGTTGGGGCGTGCCTCGTAAATGATGCCGATAACGCCCATCGGCACGCGTTTCTGGCCAATCAGCAGGCCGTTGGGACGCTTGTGCATGCCCAGTACTTCGCCGACCGGGTCGGGCAGCGCGGCAACCTGCCGGCAGCCTTCCGCAATGGCTGCAATGCGCTTTTCATCCAGCATCAGACGGTCAATCAACCCGTCGGACAGACCGGCAGCGCGGCCGTTTTCAATGTCCGTGCGGTTGGCGGCGATGATTTCGTCCGCGTGCGCGCACAGCGCATCCGCAATGGCGAGCAGGCCGCGGTTTTTATCGTTTGTGCCGAGTTTTGCCACCGCGTGCTTGACACGGCGCGCATCCTCCGCGATTTCCAGCAGTTTCCGCATGGTGTTTCACCCCGTTTATTCAGAAATCGGTATTGATAACCGGCAAGGCTCAGCCCAGCCAGCCGTTGCAGTAAGCCTGCACGCCCAGAAACGCGCCGATAGCCGCGCCAACGAGCGCCGCAATGACCTGCGCCTTGGAAAAAAAGCGCAGATTGCCGCCGCAGAGTACATCCGTCAGACGGTGAAAGTGAAATTTTGTCATACGCGCTCCTCCTCCCGTGCAAACAGCGTGCCAACCGGCTTGCCATCCACAATGTCATACAGAATATCGTCCTTATCGCCGTTGGCCACCAGCATGGGAATGCCGGCGTCCATGCACAGCTCGGCGGCGGTGATTTTTGTGGCCATGCCGCCCGTGCCGTGTGCCGAGCCTGCGCCGCCCGCCATGCGGCGGATTTTTGCGTCAATTTTGCCTACATGCCCAATCAGCTTGGCCTGCGGGTTTTTGCGCGGATCGGAATCATACAGACCGTCAATATCCGAGAAGATGACCAACAGGTCGGCATCGCACATGCGCGCGACCACGGCGGAAAGGGTATCGTTATCACCGAAGTTTTCAATGTGCTTGAGTTCTGCGGTGGCGACCGTGTCGTTTTCGTTGACGATTGGCACAACGCCCGTGCGCATGAGCGCGGTGAAGGTGTTGTGAATGTTTTCGCGCTGGTCGTCATCGATGATGTTTTCGCGCGTGAGCAGAATCTGTGCGACGTTGATGCCATATTCGAGGAACATTTTGTCGTAAATGTGCATCAGTTCACACTGGCCGACCGCAGCGGCAGCCTGCTTCATCGCAAGCTCACGGGGCCGTCCGCCAAGACCAAGTTTGGCAGCGCCCACGCCCACCGCTCCGGAGGAGACGAGCACCATGTCGAACCCGCGGTTTTGCAGGTCGCTGATGGTGCGCACCAGCCGTTCGATGCGGCGGATGTTGAGCTTTCCGTTTTCGTATGTCAGCGTCGAGGTACCGACCTTGACCACAATGCGGCGGACCTCGTTGATATGCAGCATAAATCTCACCTGTTGTTTGTCCGGCATCTTACGATCCGGACGGAATAGTTCATTTTTATTTTAGCACAGTGCAGCGTATCACACAAGGCAAACAAAAATCTTTTACAAAATTACGCGCCGGCATCGTTGTGTACAAAAAAAGGAAAGCGGACTGCGCATCTTTGCACAGATTTTGTGTTCCAAAAGGGGATAGGTTGTGGTATACTATATTTTATCAAATTATGCCTTTTAAGCGACTATTTTGCGAAAGGAAGGATTTGCATGGCAAATCGTGTGACCATACAGATTGCTGGACAGAAGTACACCATGCTGGCGGAGGAATCTGTGGAATATATGAATGAAGTGGCGGAGCTGGCGCAGCAGACTGTTGCGGAGTGCGGCGGTTCGGCGTCGTTTGCGTCCACACGGGCGCTGGCGCTGGCGACAGTCAACCTTGCTGACGAATATATCAAGGCCAAGACGGCCGCGGAGGCTGCGGAAGCCAAATGCCGCGCGCTGGAAGCGGAAAACACTGCCCTGCGGCAGCAGGTCAACCGAAACGGCGCGGCGCATCTGAGGAATCGTCATAAATGAGCCAGGTAGAACTACTTGCACCCGCCGGTTCGCCGGAGGGGGTGCGTGCGGCCGTGCAGTCGGGTGCGGGCGCGGTGTATATGGGCTTCGGCACATTCAACGCGCGCCGGGGTGCGAAGGGATTTGCGGCTGACGAGATGGCGGACGCCATCGCCTACTGCCGTGCACGCGGTGTTAAGACCAATATCACGCTGAATATCCTTGCGGGCGACCGCGAACTGGATGCAGCGCTCCGTGACGCGAAGTTTCTGTACGAGGCGGGCGCGGATGCGTTGATTGTGCAGGATTTGGGGTTGGCGCGTCTGATTCATGCGCACGCGCCGGATTTTGCGCTGCATGCCTCCACGCAGATGACCATTCACACGCTCGACGGCGCAAAGCAGGCGCGCGACCTTGGCTTTTCGCGCGTGGTGCTCAGCCGCGAGTGTACGCGGGACGAGGTGCGCCTGATCACCGAGCAGGCGGGCGTCGAGACCGAGGTGTTTGTGCATGGCGCGCTGTGCATGTGCTATTCGGGACAGTGCTACCTGTCGGCCGTCATCGGGCAGCGTTCGGGCAACCGCGGCCTGTGCGCGCAGCCCTGTCGCCTGCCGTATAACGGAGGCTATCCGCTCTCGCTGAAGGATTTGGCGCTGGCGGGGCATGTGGCGGAGCTTGCCGACCTTGGCGTGTCCTCGCTTAAGATTGAAGGCCGTATGAAGCGGCCGGAATACACCGCAATTGTCACGAAAATTTACGCTGATTTGCTGCGTGAGCACCGCGAGCCGACCTCGGAGGAACGCGACACGCTGCGGCGCGTCTTTTCACGCGATGGCTTTACCGACGGCTATTATACCGGTAAAAAGGGCGAGGAAATGTTCGGCACCAAGACCGACGTGCCGCTGCGCGACGTGCAGTCGTTGTACGACGAGGCGGCGCACCGTTTTGCCGAGGGCAAGGAAGCGCCGTTGGTGCCGGTCTCATTGTGCTTTACCGCGCGCGAGGACACGGGCGCGGTGCTCAGTGCGGACGGGGTTTCGTCCGCCGCGGCTGTCGAGCGGGCGCGTACCCGACCGACCACGCCGAAAATGGTAGAAAAATCCCTGCGTAAGACGGGCGGCACGCCGTTTTATATCAAAAACTTGCGCATTGAGATGGAGGATGGCTTGGCGCTGCCTGCTTCCACTATCAACGCCATGCGGCGCGATGCGCTCGCGCTGCTGCTGGCCAAACGCGCGGCCCCGCCGTCACGGGACTGGCTGGAGGGTCGGCTGCTTGCACGCGATGACGACAGCCGTCCGCGCACCGGCTTTTGCGGATATACCGCGTCTGTGCGTACCAAGGCGCAGGCGGATGCGCTGCGCGACTTGGGGCTGGAAACCATCTATGTGCCGCTGGATGTTGCGGCGCAGACTGGCCTGCCCGCCGTGCTGCCGCGCGTCTTTTCGGACGCGGAGCAGCCGGAAATCGAAATGCTGTTGGGCGAGGCGATGAGCCGCGGCACAAAAACCGTGCTGGCGGGCAACCTCGGCTACATTGCGCTGGCGCGGCGGCTTGGCTTTGCCGTGCACGGCGACTTCGGCCTGAATGCGTTTAACAGCAAAACGCTGCATGCGCTGGCTGAAATGGGTGTGCAGCGGCAGACGCTGTCGGTTGAGGCGCGTCTGGCGCAGATTCGAGACATGCGCGGACCGCTTGAAACCGAAATGATTGTCTATGGTCATCTGCCGCTGATGATTTTTGAAAACTGCGCGATTCGCCGTCAGCACGGCGGCAAGTGCAGCTGCGAGAATGGCGTCACCTATCTGACCGATCGCCGCGGTGAGCGCTTTGCGCTGCTGCCCGAATATGGGTGCCGCAATACGCTGCTGGGCAACCGGGCGCTTTGCCTGCGTGAGGATGTGCGTCCGCTCGGCGTACAGACCGCGCGGCTGCTGTTTACGATAGAAACGCCGGAGGAGTGCGCTCGCATCGCCTGCGCGTTTCTCGAAGGCAACCCCTTGGAAGGGGAATTCACCAACGGACTGTATAAAAGAGGAGTCGAATAATGCAAATCGTTCTGGCGTCCGGCTCGCCGCGCAGGCGGGAGCTGCTGGCGCTGATTACCGAGGAATTTACCGTCTGTCCGGCTGACGCAGATGAAACGCTGCGTCCCGGTGCGCCGCTGGAGGAAGAGGTCGTGCGTCTGTCGCAGCTCAAAGCGCAGGCGGCACGGCGACTGCATCCGGAAGCCGTCTGCATCGGGTCGGATACGATGGTTACGATAGACGGCCTGCCGCTGGGCAAACCGGCGGATAGAGGGCAGGCATCGGACATGCTGCGCCGTCTGCGCGGGCGCACCCATGAGGTGCTGACCGGGTTGGCCGTGCTGCCGCCTGCGGGCGAGGCGCGCACGCTGTGCACTCGCACCCGGGTAACCTTCCGCGCGTTTGATGAGGATGAGCTTGCAGCCTATCTTGACACGGGTGAGCCGCTGGACAAGGCGGGCGCTTACGGTATACAAGGGCACGGCGCGCTTCTCATCGACGGCATTGAGGGCGACTATTACAGCGTGATGGGCCTGCCGGTGGCGGGGCTGCATGTGATCCTGCGGCAAATGGCGCGGGAGATGTGCTGAAACCCGCGCGTTTTGGAATATTGAAAGGAGCTTAGAGTTTTTGCGAAGACGTAACAGAGTGGGGTCGCGTTTTGTGATCGGCGTGGTGGTTGTGATTGTGCTGTGCATCCTGTCCGCGCTGTACAGCGGCGTGACTGGTAAACCGTCTCCGGTGACCCGTTTGGTCAGTTTTGTGACCACTCCCGTACAGCGGCTGGCTTCCGGTGTGACCGGTGCGCTGGGGAAGGGTGTGGGATACTTCACCGAATTTGATAACCTGAAAGCGGAAAACGAGGAGCTGAAAAAGCAGATTCGTGATATGGAACAGACGGTGCGCGATGCGGAGCTGGCAATTGAGGAAAACAACCGGCTGCGTGCGGCGGCGGGTCAGCCGGAACGCACGCGTGAGCTGACAACCGTCACCGCCGAGGTAATTGCCCGTAACCCGGGCGACTGGGCGATGACGCTCAGTCTGGATAAAGGCTCATCCCACGGTGTGGAAGTGGGCGATCTGGTTACCACGGTGGACGGTATGGTGGGATACGTCAGCGAGGTGTATTCCAACACCTGTGAGGTCACGACTGTAATCGACGTGGAGATGCAGTGCGGCGCGCTGATTACCCGCACCCGTGAAACGGCCATTGCCGAGGGCAATTACGACCTGATGGCGGAGGGGAATCTGCGGCTGAGCTACCTGACCGAGGATTCCAGCGTCGTCATTGGTGATACGGTGGAGACCTCCGGTCGTGGCGGGCTGTTCCCCAAGGGCGTGATGATAGGCACGGTGGAGAGCGTGCTGCCTGAGGAAAACGGCATTTCCTATTATGCGGTTATCAAGCCGTTTGCGAATGTGGATACGGTATCGAGCGTTTCCATTGTCACCGACTTTACGGATACGACGGAGTGAGTACATGCAGAGAGAACAATTATCCATCCCAAAGATCGTGCTGTACATCTTGTTTGCACTGATGATCTATGTGCTGCAGACCACTCTGTTCGGCACATGGTCGATTCGCGGCTATCACCTTGACCTGCTGCCCGCGCTTGTGGCCGCGGCCGCGCTGCTGGACGGTCCGGTGGAAGGTGTGATTATCGGTATCACGGTAGGACTGTTTTACGATTTGGGCTTTATCGGCGTGGACGGCCTGTATCCGCTGTTTTTCCTGATATTCGGTTTTATTGCCGGTGAGATGAGCCGTCTGACACTCAGCGGAAGCTACGTGTCTATGGTGCTCATGACGGCATTTGAAATGATTGTGCTGGGATTGCTGCGGTATTTCGTCTATCTTCTGCCGCAGGCCGGTGCATCCTTTGGACTGGTGCTGCGTCAGATTATCGGCGGGACGCTGCTGGCCTGTTTGTTTTGCTTTATCATATACTGGCCGATGCAGAAAATCAGCCGTAAATTCGCCAACCGATGAGAAGCGAAAAGAGGAACCCCTATGGTAAATAAAACACAACTGCTGCGCCGCTTGATGGTACTGGGCTGCCTGCTCCTGCTTTGCGTGGGACTCGCGGGCGGTCAGCTGCTGCAGCTGCAGCTGATTAACGGAGAGAGCTATGTGCGCCGCTCGGCGAGCTTTTTGACGACGACATCCACCGTGTCAGCGGCGCGCGGCGAAATTCTGGACCGCTATGGTCGGGCGATGGTGACCAATCAAACCGGTTTTTCTCTTGTGCTGATCTACTCCTCCTTTTGGGAGGATAAGCAAGACCGCTTTGAGATCCTGCTGGACTTGGCCAATCGGGTCAAGGCAGACGGGGCGGCGGCCGCAGCCGGCGACACGGCCGACCGTGATACCGAGGACGGTACGCAAACCGATACGGATACAACGCAGGAAACGAGCGGTGCGGTACTCAATGACGTGATGCCTATTACGGACACCGCGCCATACGAATATGTTGGCGCGGAGGGAGACACGGAGCGCAAAGCGCTGTCCGATTACATGAAGCAAAGCGCGGAGACGCTTAGTCTGACAGCAGTACAGGATGCAAAGACCGCAGCCAGTACGGCAAATGAGGAAAATCCGCAGTACGATGCGGACGGCAATGCGATTGATCAGGTGGCCGCTATTGACGCTACGACGCTTGTCTCCGCCTCCGAGTTCATCAGCGCCATGCGCACCTATATGGAGAATAGTCTCGGCATGCAGACCGGCCTGTCCGACGCGGATGCGCGTACACTCATCGGTCTGTATTACAGCATGCGGCGTGTTGGCTTTAACAATAATGCGACCTTCACACTGGCAGATAACGTCTCCATGGATTTGATTGCCTATATCAAGGAGCACCATCAGCAGTATACCGGTGTCGATGTGCAGAGCGAAGCCATCCGCAAGTATGATACGACCTATGCTGCGCATTTGCTGGGTACGGTTGGTGCGATGTTCACAGAGGAATGGACAGGTACGAAAAACGGCGGTCCGTATGAGAGCAAAGCGGGCTATACCATGAATGACACCATCGGAAAAAGTGGATTGGAGTCTGCGCTGGAGTCCTATCTGCACGGCACAGCCGGCTCGCGCACGGTGGAAACCGATTTGGGCGGCGACAGCATAACGGATCATGCCAATTCGTATGCGCCGAAGCCGGGTGATAATGTCATCACCACCATCGATCTGGAATTGCAGGAAGTGGCGGAAAAATCTCTGGCAAACTATCTGGCAGAGTACCAGCGTGGCGGCGCGGCGGTTGCGCTTGACCCTGATACGGGTGAAGTGCTTGTCATGGCATCTTATCCAACCTATGATCTGGAAAATTACAACAAGGACTATGATACGATCTCGAAGGACGAGCGCAGCCCGGAGCTGAACCGTTCCACGCAAGGCCTGTATCCGCCTGGCTCTACCTTTAAGGTGCTCACTGCGATCGCAGGGCTTGAGGAGGGCATTATTGATGCCAACACCACGTACACTTGTGACGGCAAGTTTGAGTACGGCGGTGTGACGTTCACCTGTGGTAACCATGATCAGCCGATGACGCTGGACGTGACACAGGCCATCAAATACTCCTGCAACGTGTTTTTCTATAACGTCGGCCAGCAGCTGACTGGCGCACATCTGGAAAACTGGTGCGATAAGTTTGGCTTGGGCAATGTGACCGGCGTGGAGATTGCAGAATATGCCGGTCAGGCGGCCGGCCCGACCGAGCGCGACGCAAACCGCAAAAATAACCCGTTGCTGCGCGAATGGCAGGGCGGTGACGATGTCAACGCCGCCATCGGTCAGTCGGATAACCTGTTTACTCCCTTGCAGCTGGCAAATTATATGGCGGCAGTGGTCAATGGCGGCACACTGTATCAGCCGACGCTGGTCAAGAGCGTCAAAACCTATGACTATTCCGATGTCGTAGAGGAGCAGAAGCCGGAGGTTGTGGGTACGATTGAGTTCTCGGATGCGACGCGCAATCTGGTCATGACGGGCATGAGCGAGGTTACCGCCGAGGGCGGTACCGCAGCGACCACCTTTGCCGATTATCCGATTAAGGTCGGCGGCAAAACTGGTTCGGCGGAGATGTTTGAGCTGTCTGATCCGAAAGACCCCAATAGCGCGGTAATCGAATACACCAACGGCTTGTTTGTCGCTTTCGCACCGTTTGATGACCCGGAAATTGTCGTTTGCGTAGTCGGTGAAGGCGCGGGACACGGCTCTTCGGTCGCACCGATTGTACGCGATATTCTCGACGCATATTTTGCCGAGGAGGAGCCGGATACAGTCGAGTCTGTGCAGAGCGAAAACACCATGGTGCCCTGACGGCAATCTGCGGCGCAATAAAACTTTGCGCAAATGCTTGTAAATTGGCAGTTCGTAGTTTATAATACAATATATAAGTTTTTCTATTTCGGAGGCGGTATGTTGAAGGTGATTCTGGTTGCGTCCGGTAAGGGCGGCACAGGGAAAACCTCCTTTACGGCGGGCGTGGGCACTGCGTTGACGCAGCTTGGGCATCGCGTGCTCCTGATCGACGGCGACTGCGGCCTTCGGAATCTGGATATCGTGCTGGGCATGTCGGACAGGGTGGTTTATTCCTTTGCTGATGTGGCGGGCGGCGCTGTGCCGCTCGGCGACGCTATGGCGCAACATCCGGAGTATCAGGGCCTGTACTTACTGACAGCGCCGGTAGCGCTGCCTGCGCTCAGCGAGCGCGGCATGGAGCAGCTGGCCGTACAGGCGGAGGAAGCTTCGTTTGATTACATGCTGGTGGACGGCCCTGCAGGGCTGCCCGCAGAGCTTTCTTTTCTAGCGCATATTGCAACGCAGGCGGTTGTCGTTACGGCAACCGATCGTGCCTGCATTCGCGGCGCGGAGCGGTGTGCGCGCAAGCTGGAAGAAGAATACTGTATCCAGCGTATTCGCATGGTGCTCAACCGGGTGCGTCCGCAGCTTATCTGCCGCGGTAAATCGGGTAATATTGATGACGCGATGGATGAAGCGGGGCTGCCGCTTCTGGGAGTGGTGCCGGAGGATGAGGATTTGATTTCCTGCGGCAACAGCGGAAAAAGCGTTTTGTCCATCAAGCATACAGGTGCGGCGCGGGCCTTTCAAAATATTGCCCGACGGTTGGATGGCGAGCGGGTACCGCTTATCCGTATTTAGACAGCGCGATATATGGAAAAGCATCTTCTCTGCAAAATATCAGCAACCAAACAGCGTTGTTTAACGCAATAATAGAGTGGAAACAGCATATATGTGGTACGTGGAAAGGGGATGTTTCGGAAATGAACATAGCGCTTATCGCACACGACCGGAAAAAAGAACTGATGGTTCAGTTCTGTATGGCGTATTGCGGTATTCTGGCAAAGCATGACATCTGTGCAACCGGCACAACGGGGAAATTTGTGGAAGAAGCAACCGGGCTGAAAATTGATAAGTGCCTGGCAGGTATGCAGGGCGGCGAGGAGCAGATTGCATCCCGCGTTGCGTATAACGAAATTGACCTTGTCCTGTTTTTCCGTGATCCCATGTCCAATTCACAGTATGAGCCGGATGTTCACGCCATTGTTCGTCTGTGCGATATGCATAATATTCCGATTGCAACCAATTCCGCAACGGCCGAAATGCTCATCCTTGGCCTCGACCGCGGTGATTTGGATTGGCGTAATATCGTCAACCCCAAGAATAAAAAATAAACGACAGAAAGCAATGCACCGGATGGGCGGATGGGCCTATTCGGTGCAATCGTCTGTCTTGAGGAGAATCAAAAGATATGGAAAAAGTGAAACCCAGAACGCTGTCCGGCTTTATGGAGCTGCTGCCCGCCTCGCAGGTGCAGATGGAGCGTATTATGCAGGTGCTGCGCGAAACTTATGCCCTGTACGGCTTTTATCCGCTGGACACGCCGCTGATTGAGTCCTCCGAGGTACTGCTCGCCAAGGGGGGCGGTGAGACCGAAAAGCAGATTTACCGCTTTACAAAGGGGGACAGCGACCTGTCGCTGCGCTTTGACCTCACGGTGCCGCTGGCAAAGTATGTCGCGCAGCATTACGGTGAGCTGACTTTCCCGTTCCGCCGCTTCCAGATTGGCAAGGTGTACCGCGGTGAGCGCGCGCAGCGCGGCCGTTTCCGCGAGTTTTATCAGGCGGATATCGACGTTATCGGCGACGGCAAACTGGACATCATCAACGAAGCGGAAGTACCCAGCATCATCTACAAGATTTTTACTTCGCTCGGTTTGGAGCGTTTTAAGATTCGCATGAATAATCGCAAGGTGCTGGGCGGCTTTTTTGCTATTCTCGGCCTGACTGAAAAGGCGGGCGATGTGATGCGCACGATTGACAAGCTGGAAAAGATCGGCGCAGAAAAGGTGAGAGCCATTCTGGTGGACGATTTCGGTGTGGCAGCCCAGACGGCAGACGAACTGCTGGCGTTTATTGCAACACCGGGCGGCACGCAAGGGATTCTTGCAGCGTTGGAGAACTATAAGGGCAAAAACGATGTGTTCGATCAGGGTGCGGACGAGCTGCGCACGGTCGCGCAGTATATGACTGCTTTCGGCGTGCCGGATGACCACTTTGCAATCGACCTGACGATTGCGCGTGGTCTGGATTATTACACCGGTACGGTATACGAGACGGCAATGCTAGATCATCCGGAGATCGGCTCCATCTGTTCGGGTGGCCGATATGATAACCTTGCAGAGTATTACACCGATAAGCAGTTGCCGGGTGTGGGCATTTCGATTGGTCTGACCCGTCTGTTTTATGTGCTGGGAGAGCAGGGCTATCTGAACGACAGCATGAACAAAGCGCCCGCCGATGTGCTCATTTTGCCGATGACAGACGATATGGGTGCGGCCATCGCACTGGCAACCAGCTTGCGTGAAGCAGGTATCCGCACGCAGCTGTACAGCGAGCAAAAGAAGTTCAAGCACAAGATTGGCTATGCGGACAAGCTGGGCATCCCGTATGTTATTTTCCTCGGCGAGGACGAGATCAGGGAGAAC
Source organism: Candidatus Agathobaculum pullicola (assembly GCA_019115085.1). Lineage (GTDB taxonomy): Bacteria > Bacillota > Clostridia > Oscillospirales > Butyricicoccaceae > Agathobaculum > Agathobaculum pullicola. The sequence goes on from DXEF01000042.1 coordinate 27,268, forward strand.
GTCGTGGCTGTTAAGGATATGGACTCTGGGGAACAGGTGAAGGTATCGCTTGCAGACGCCATCATCCGCATCCGGGACGGCATTGCCGCAAAAAAGCAGGGCAAGGTTATCTGCGACAAGTAAGACCGGAGCTGTACAAATGAAACAATTGATCTGGGGCTGCACGGTTGTGGTTTGCGGCACCCTCACGCTGTTGACCGGGTTGCTGTGCCTAGGCATCCTGCTGCTGCTCATCGCAATGGGCGGCTATTACACCGGAATTGCAGTTGCGCTGTTTTTGCTGACGTTCATCTTGGCAATTGTGGGCGCATTGCTGATTGTACAAGGGAAAAACGCCGTGAATACGGCCAGTGTATATTTTCATACTAACGATAAGGATTGATCAAACATGAATGAAACTTCAATTCACGGAATGAAGCGCACGCATATGTGCGGCGATCTGCGCCTTGCCGACGCAGGTCAGGAAGTCACGGTCAACGGCTGGGTGGATCGCGTGCGCGATAACGGCGGCGTGCTGTTCCTGCTCGTGCGTGACCGCGCGGGCATCGTACAGTGCACGTTTGACAAGTCGGTCAACGCAGACCTGTTCAATATCGCGTTTACCTGCCGCACGGAGTTTGTGGTTGCGGTGCGCGGCAAGCTGGTTGCGCGCGACGAAGCGGCGATCAATAAGAAAATGCCGACCGGTGAGGTCGAGATCATTGCCGAGGACATCCGTATCCTGTCTCGGGCAGAGACCACGCCGTTTGAGATTGACGACTCCAAGGAGGTCGGCGATCAGGTGCGCCTGAAGTATCGCTACCTTGACCTGCGTCGCCCGTCTATGCAGCGCAATATGATGCTGCGTCACCGTGTAACCCAAGTGGCGCGCAATTACTTTGACGAGCAGGGCTTTATCGAGATTGAGACGCCGATGCTGACCAAGTCCACGCCCGAGGGTGCGCGAGATTATCTGGTGCCGTCCCGTGTGCATCCGGGTAAGTTTTATGCGCTGCCGCAGTCTCCGCAGCAGTATAAGCAGCTTTTGATGCTGTCGGGGATGGATCGCTATATCCAGATCACCCGCTGTTTCCGCGACGAGGATTTGCGCGCCGACCGTCAGCCGGAGTTTACCCAAATCGATCTGGAGATGAGCTTTGTCGAGCAGGATGACGTCATCGCAGTTAACGAGGGCTTCCTTAAACGCGTGTTCAAGGAAGTGCTGGATATTGATATTCCGCTGCCGCTGCCGCGCCTGACTTGGCGCGAAGCGATGGACCGCTTTGGTTCGGATAAACCGGATACTCGCTTTGGGTTTGAAATCAAGGATATTTCGGATATTGCGGCAAACTGTGGCTTTGGCGTGTTCAAGGGCGCGGTTGAGGCTGGCGGTACGGTACGGCTAATCAATATCAACGGCTATGCCGACAAGTTCCCGCGCAAAGAAATTGACAAGCTGGCGGATTTTGTCAAGACCTATCGTGCGAAGGGCCTTGCGTGGATGAAGGTTGCGGATGACGGCGCAATGACCTCTTCCTTTGCCAAGTTCCTGACCGAGGAGGAAATTGCGGCTATCAAGGAGCGCGCGGACATGCACGAGAACGATGTGTTGTTTGTCGTTGCGGATGCCTCTGAGGAAACGGCGCTCGTTTCGCTGGGCGCGCTGCGCTGTGAGCTGGCAAAGCGTCTGGGTCTTGCCAAGAAGGACGACTTCAAGCTCCTGTGGGTCACGGAGTTCCCACAATTTGAGTATAGCGAGGAAGAGGACCGGCTGGTGGCCAAACACCATCCTTTCACCGCGCCGATGGATGAGGATATCCCACTGCTGGACACTGACCCGGCCAAGGTGCGCGCCAAGGCGTATGATATCATTCTCAACGGCTGCGAGCTGGGCGGTGGTTCAATCCGTATTCATGATCCGGAACTGCAAACCAAGATGTTCGAGGCACTCGGCTTTACCGAGGAGCGCGCTAAGGAGCAGTTCGGACACCTGATTACGGCGTTCTCGTACGGTGCGCCTCCGCACGGTGGCCTTGCTTATGGTCTAGACCGTCTGTGCATGCTGCTGGCGGGGCTGGATTCCATCCGTGATGTGATTGCCTTCCCCAAGGTGCAGAATGCGTCCGATTTGATGATGAGCTGTCCGGATACTGTGGATGCCAAGCAGTTGGATGATTTGTCCATTGCCGTTACCCGCGTGGAGAATGAACCGGAAGCATGACAGCAGACCGAAAAAAGCCGCTGCGGCAGAGCCGTGGCGGTTTTTCTGCGTCTCAAAAGGAGAAAAATGTATGCGCCAAACCAAAAAGAATCAGAAAATGGCAGAAGAATGCAGGCGACGCTGCCCCTGCTACATTCTGTACCAGCCGTTTGGTCCACGGCTCACAGGCATGACGGCTTTAAGAAGGGAATATGGAATATAGCAAGTGGTATGATTTCTGCTAAACGCAGGCACTGCCAAGGCTGATATTCAACCGGTACAGAAAAGGCTATCCAGCAGTGTTGCTGCATCTATACTGTGCCACTGTATGGAACAAGCGGTAAGCACATGAATAATTCGATAGATGGTACTTGGCATGCGCCATGAGAGCAGAAGTGCTCTGCTCAGGCAGTGCGAGGGCTTCCACGCTTTTTGTCAAAAATGAACAATATATTTTGAACACAAAAATAGTAAAGAAATGGATGAATTATTGTGATAATAAAAAATAATTAGCGCGAATTTTACAAAAAGCACAAATTGATTATGTGAAATCAACCAAAGTGCCAAAAAACACCCAAAAAAGTTTTACCAATATAGAAATATAGTGCTAAAATGAATCACAGGATAAGAGGCGCAGCTATCGTGCACGTCAGGATCTTCGGTGAAAACCGGTGATCTGTTTTTTTAGCAATTGCGTGCGCGCACCCGCAAAACAGTTACTTTTTCTTGCTGGGAGTATGCAAAATAGAATGCCTCAAATTGGGAAAGAAAAAATCAAGAAGGGGAGAAAAACATGCAGTTTTTTAATTCCTTGACGTTCACCGCGATTTCCTTCGAAGTGTTCACAACTCTCGTCGCAGTTATATCGCGGTGGAAAACGCGCGGCGATAATCTGGAAACGCAGGACGGCGATTATCTGGCCGGTCGTGGCTTAACCGGTCCGATTATCGCGGGTTCTCTGTGGATGACCAATCTGTCTGCTGAGCAGCTGGTCGCAACAACGGTCAGGCGGTTCGAGTCGATATGAGTACGATGGGCTGGGAGGTTACTTCCACCATCGCGCTGGTTATTTTGGCCTTCGTGTTAATGCCGCAATACCAAGACTAGTTTAACCACCATTCCGCAGTTCTTTGAGCAGCGCTATGATGCCGGAACACGTCGTTTGGTTTCGATTATCGTGCTGCTGAGCTATGTTGTTATCATGCTGCTAAACATTTTGCGGTGCGGAAGTATTTGTCAACATATTACGCGATTTTCGGCGGACTAAAGGCAATTGCCCTGTCCGATTCTATCAATGGTCTGGGCCTGATCATCGGCGGACTGCTGGTGAATACCATGTATTACTGGGCGACCAATCAGTCTATCATCCAGCGTGCCTTCGGTGCGAGGAACCTAAAAGAAGCACAGAAGGGCGCGGTTTTTGCGGGCTTTCTCAAAATTATGACTCCCCTGATTATCGTTGTGCCGGGCGTTATCTGTGCGCTGGCGTATCCGGGTCAGAATTGGGGCAATGGTAACTCGGCATATCCGATGCTCGTGTCGTAGGTTATGCCCAAGCCGGTGCTTGGCTTCTTCACTGCCGTCATGTTCGGAGCCATCCTTTCTTCGTTCAACTCGGTGCTGAACTCTGTGTCAACGATATTCATTATTTGTATTTTACGGCGATCCTGTTTATATTCGATATGCTGCTGATGTGGGCTATTGTCAAGAAGAACCCGCGCCTGGAAGATTTTATCTTGTATGATGCCAAGGCGGTCGATATGACGCCATGGAAAAACGGCAAAATTTGGGCGACAGTTACACTTCTGGTTATGGTTGCGGCATATGTCATCTTCTCTCCTATGGGGTTTGTCAAGAGCGAAACTTCTACCTTTGAACGCTATCAGGCAAACCACGCATCGACTTCGGTTACCGAGACGGTGCAGGAATAGAGGGTACATAAGCAAAAATACAGAGGGCTGTCCTGTGGGGAACGGCCCTCTTCTTTGCACTGTATGGTGGGAAAGGGATTTCGTATAACCATCGGAATATGCAATATTAAAGGAGGCTTTTCGTGTGAAGGAATTATATAAGGGATTAGGACATATTGCAATCTACACTACCGATATGGAAGCGAGCATTGCGTTTTATGAAAAGATTGGCGGCAGCGTCTGCAAGCGCGACAGTGTACAGGTGTCAGAGGGGGAGAAGAGGCTCGCGCTGGTGGAATTCGGCGGTTTTCTGCTCGAGCTTATCGAGCCGCCGGAAGGCGAGTTGGTGCCGGCAGGGGAGGGCAGCATTCCGCACTTTGCGGTGTATGTGGATGATTTGGACAAGGTCGCAGCTGCGATTAAGGCAGCGGGAGTAATCTCGTTTATGACACCGGAGAAAAAAGTGTTGCCGACAACCTTCGGCGGTTTGCAGAACTGGTTTTTTGTCGGTCCGTCCGGTGAACAGATTGAACTGTTGCAAATGCTTTAAACTATGGTTGAAATCTCTTGCGAGAGCATGTGATAAGGAAAGAGTGCCTTCGGAGGAATTCCCCGAAGGCGCTCTTTTTTGAGAGTAAAAAACAGAATAATAGTGAAGAGCTTTGCACAGGGCTCTTGGATTGCCTTGTGCGTAGCCTGTACTGCCGGTTTGGTGGAAACTTTCGCTACGCCGACGCGCTACCAGTTCTCATAACCAGCAGACATCGTCTTAGGCGGAACTTTCATATCAATTACAATGGAAACGGTCTGCTTCTTAGCGTCTTCAATGGCGGCTTTCAGCTCATCCATGGTCTTGACGGTGTAGGCCTTGCAGCCATATGCTGCACCGATTGCCGCATAGTCAATCTGGATGACCTTGCCCTTATAGATACCGTTGGTCACGCCCGGCTCGAGTATGTTCTTCTCGGTGCAGATGGAAGCGTTGCCCTGACCAATTTCGAGGTTATTGATGCAGCCAAAGGAAGCATTGTCAAACAGCATGACGTTGATTTTCTTGCCGATTTGGACCGAAGTAATCAGCTCGGAGTGCAGCATGTCGAACGAACCGTCGCCGCACATCGCATAGACTTGCTTGTCCGGGCAAGCGAGCTTTGCGCCCAGCGCGGAGGCGATTTCGTAACCCATGCAGGAGTAGCCGTACTCCATATGATAGGTGTTGATCTTGGAGGCGCGCCACAGACCCTGCATGTCGCCCGGCAGAGAGCCGACAGCCGCACAAACAATAGCGTCGTCGTCAATCAGGTGGTTGATGGCACCGAGCACCGTAGTCTGGCACAGCTTGCAGCCGGTGTCCTCGATGTATTTCTCTACGCAGCTACGGTTGGCGTCGTTGCACACGGGGGTGAAGGAAGCCTTATCGGTGTGGACGCAGTTGTCCAGACGCTCTATTGCAGTGAACCACTCCTTGCGCGGCGCGGCAACTTCTTCCGCATAAGCGGCATCGGTGTGGTAGCCGATCTTTTTAAGCGCTTCGCCGATGGCGGTCAGCGTCTCGTTGGCGTCAGCCACAACCGGTGTAGCGTCTATTTTGTGTGCTTGTAACTCGGATGGATTGATGTTGACAAACTTGGCATCCGTACGGTACAGACACTTGGAAGCGGTGGTGAAGTCGGTGTAGCGGGTACCGACACCGATGACAACGTCCGCTTCATGGGCCAGCTTGTTGGCCGCGATGCCGCCGATGGTGCCCAGACCGCCGAGGTTCCGTTCGTGGGTCCATTCAACCGCGCTTTTGCCTGCCTGCGTCCTCGCCAAAGGCGATGCCGAAGTTCTCTGCGAACTGCTTGAATACCTTGTGCGCTTCTGCGTAGCGAACACCACCGCCGCTGATGAGGAGCGGCTTCTTGGCGGTCAGCACGAAGCGCTGTCCGGCCTGATGTGGAGCGTGTTTCCACAAACATATGCAGCATGCGCAGCGGTATGGGAACTCTTTGTCATTTAGCACAAAAATCATCTGAGATATTCTGTCAAATGATGCAACAAAAATACGATTTTTTGATTTTGTTCTTTTACATTTATTCCTGTTTGTGACTATAATTATAGCAGATAATCATAAAAATGCTTGCAATATCTTCACAAACAATAACACTATTTTAAGGAAAATGTGGAGGGATTGGATGGACGAGACAAGGCGGGAGAAGCGGGAACACGGTACGCAGGCGTTTCCCTTCCAGATCTATCCTGCGCTGGACGGCAGCGAGGCGGATGACAGCGATTTTATTCCCTATCACTGGCATCCCGAACCGGAGATCATCACAGTGGATGCAGGGCGCGTCTCGTTGACCATTGCCGACCATGTGTATGAGGGCGAGCACGGGGGCGTGTTTTTCGCTGCGGGAGAGGAGCTTCATGAGATTCGTACGGCGGGACGGGAAAACCAGTTCCGATCCTTTGTATTCGCGGCGGATTTTTTACAGTTTGCGCGCGCGGATCAGGTGGAAACTAAGCTGCTGGCGCCCCTTGCGGAGGGACGGTTGCGATTGGAAACCAGCTTGCGTGCAGGCGAGAATGGACAACGGGGGGTACGCGCGTTGCTGGAAAATATTGTGCGTGCCTGTATGGGTCAAGCGCCAGGATACCAGCTTGCGGTCAAGGCGGCGCTGCTCGGCATTGTGGCGGTGTGCGCACAGGCGGGGCTACTTAGCGGCAGACGAGCGCGGCCGGGAGCGGATTATAAGGCGCGGCAGCTCAAGGAAATTGTGGGATATCTGGGCGAGCATTTCACAGAGCCGTTGTCGCTGACCATGGCGTCCGCGCGTTTTGGCTTGTCGCCTCAGTATTTCAGCAGCTTTTTCCGAGAGAATTTCGGACGAGTGTTCACGCAGCATATCAATTCTCTGCGTATTGAGCAAGCGGCACGTCTGCTGCGTGAAAGCGATCTTCCGGTGATGGAGGTCGGTTTTTATGTCGGATTTGATAATTTCAGCTACTTTATCAAGCGGTTTCGCGCAGTATACGGTGTTTCCCCCTCAAACTACCGAAAGAATAGTCTGGCATAATATCGGGAAATGAAAACAGGAGGCTTCGGATATCATCCGAAGCCTCCTGTTCATTGTGTGGTAGTGAAAAGGTGGTGCCGCTGTGGTCATTCAAACCGAAGTTTGACGTTTTCCCGCCGACACAGGTCGACATATTCCCTCGGCGGTTCACGGTCGGTGATAAAGGCGGTCAAATCCTTGAGATGGCAGAAGGTAACAATGGCCTCCTTGCCGATTTTGGAGGAGTCGACCATGCCGTAAATCATGTCCGCGCGATGAACAACCGCGCGCTTAATCTCCGCCTCGAGAAAGGTCGTGTTGGTCATGCCGGCAGTCAGCGATACACCGGTTGCGCCCATGAATGCCTTGTTGATGCGCATGGCGCTGAGCGACTCAATTGTGGACAGGCCGACGAACGAGTCGGTTGTCGGGCTATAGATGCCGCCAAGCGAAATAAGGTTTAGATTATCGTATTTAGATGCCTCGCTGAGCGCACCGAGCGAATGTGTGATGATGGTGATACGCTTTTTGGCGACAAGGAAACGCAGCAGACACAATGTCGTCGTGCCGGAGTCGATAAAAATGGTGTCGCCGTCGGCGACCTCCTCAGCGGCCAATCGGCCGATGAGAGATTTGTCAATCGGATTGAGTCCGGAACGAATGGGCGTCGGCACGGCACCGGAGGGAACGGTGGCAGTAACGCCGCCGTATACCTTGGTGATATGCCCGCGCGCCTCAAGCTCATTTAAATCGCGGCGGATGGTGTTCTTGGAAACACCGAAAACCTCACATAATTCATCAATGCTGACGGTTTCGCGTGAAATAACATATTGTTCAATCGAATTGAGACGGCTGACTTTCATCTTCCTTTTCCCCATTCTTACCCGGAAATTAACCAGAATAATTTTTTATAGTTTATCAAAAAATGAATAAATTGTCTACTGTTAAAAAAATGACGGAAATGGGCAAATGTATTTTATTCTTATAAATTATTATATGCGTGTGCGTGAACGCATAAATATTATTGACATTTAAAAGAAAAATTTAAATTATAAATATTTCTTGGTGGAAATAAGATGGTTGTTTTTTGGTCATATCTATCAAGTGGGCGGATAGGCTGGGGAATCACGGGTGCAGCGACAATTCCGAGATGAATACTCAAGAAAATACAGAAACACAACCAATATATAACAAATATGTTGTAAGAAATGACAGTATTTCTATAAAATATACCGAAAAGTACAAAACAAGGGATGGAATTTTTGTGAACAAATGTGTGAATTCTGGTTGAAAATTGGGTAGCTTGGTGATACACTGTAATCATTGTACAGCGGTCAGCCGCCGCTGTTGCCGGAACCTGTTCCGTGGAGAGAAAATATTTTGAATTAGGCAGGTGTATGCAATGCAGAAAGCAGAAAAGATGCAGGAGCTTCGCGTATTTGCGCAGGAAATCCGTCTGGAAACCCTGAAAACCATCGGCTCTCTCGGCTTTGGCCATGTGGGCGGTTCAATGTCCATCATTGACGCGCTGGCCGTTCTGTATGGTGACGTTATGAAGATTGATCCGAAGAACCCCCGCTGGGAGGATCGCGACTGGTGCGTGCTGTCCAAGGGTCATGCTGGCCCGGCGATGTACGCTACTCTTGGACTGAAGGGCTTCTATCCGATAGAGGATGCCTACACGCTGAACCAGCCGCACACCAACTTCCCGTCGCATACCGACCGCACCAAGACCCCCGGCGTTGACCTGACCACCGGTTCGCTCGGCCAGGGCATGTCCACCGCCACTGGCGCGGCGCTTGGCAACAAGATCGACGACCGCGATAACCACGTATTTGTTTTCGTTGGCGACGGCGAAGCGGATGAGGGCCAGATTTGGGAAGGCGCTCAGTTCGCCGTACATTACCAGTTGGACAATCTGGTTTGCTTCGTCGATGATAACAAGTATCAGCTCGACGGTGCGTGCGAAAAAGTCATGAAGCATGCCAAGGGCATCGGCACCAAGTTTGCAGCGTTCGGCTGGAACGTAGTCGAGTGTGAAGACGGCAACGATGTCGAGCAGATTTACGACGCGATCCAGACCGCTTACGCGACCAAGGGCGTTCCGACCTGCATTGTGCTCCATACGGTCAAGGGCAAGGGCGCGACCTTTGCCGACGGTACGGGCGCGCATTCTTCTCAGCCGTCCAAGGAGCAGTGGGATGAAGCCATTGCTTATGCTGAGAAGCAGCTCGCCGAGATCAAGGCACAGTAAGGGAGGGTACGAATATGAGCTTTACTTTGATTGGCAAACACGAAAAGGATTCTCGTGCAAACCGCGACGCTTATATTAACGCGATGCTCGAGATGATGGAAAAAGACCCGTCGGTGATACATGTTGACTGCGATCTTGAGAACTGCATCAACACCGGCAAGCTGGCTAAGGCTTATCCGGAGCGCACTATTAACGCGGGTATTGCGGAAGCCAACGCAGTAGGTGTTTCCGCCGGTCTGTGCGCAACAGGCAAGACCGTATTTGTGCACTCTTTCGGCTGCTTTGCTTCCCGTCGTGTATTTGATCAGGCCTTCATGAGCGCGGCTTATGCTAAGCTCCCGGTCCATATCGTCGGTTCCGACCCCGGCGTGTGTGCGGCGTATAACGGCGGCACCCATATGCCGTTTGAAGACTGTGCACTGTACCTGTCCATCCCGGACGCGGTTGTCATCGAGCCGGCTGACTACGCGCAGACCAACTGCCTGACCAAAAAGCTGGCCGCTTCCGGTAAGTTCTCTTATATGCGTATGGTTCGCAAGGCCTTTATCACCATTTACGCAGACGGCTCGGATTTCGAAATCGGCAAGGGTGTTACGCTGAAAGAGGGCAAGGATGTTGCCATCATCGCTTCCGGCATCATGGTGGATGAGGCGCTCAAGGCACAGGAGGAGCTGGCCGCTGAGGGCATCTCTGCAAAGGTAATCGACATGTTCACATGGAAGCCGCTCGATGAGCAGCTTATCATCGACTCCGCCAAGGAGTGCGGCGCAATTGTAACCGCTGAGAACCATCAGGTTACGTGCGGCCTTGGCTCTGCGATTGCCAATGTTGTTATCCAGAACTGCCCGGTTCCGATGGAGATGGTCGGCGTTGAGGATCGCTTCGGACAGGTTGGCGCGGAGAGCTTCCTGCGTGAGGAATACGGCCTGACCACAGCGCATATCGTTGAGTCTGCCAAGAAGGCAATTTCCCGCAAGTAATCCCAAACAAAGCTCAGGCGCGCTGCTGATGCAGCGCGCTTTTTCTGACTTGCGGGTTTGGCCATTCTGCCTCTATGCAGAAGGGTTATTTTGCGGTAAACTGATATTCAAGAAAATTTATACACGAAGCTGATGGAGGAAATAACATGGATCTGAAAGAGCGCGCGCTTAAGGCGCATGAGCAGTGGGGCGGTAAGATTGAGGTTGTTGCACGCTGCGAGGTCAACAGCAAACAAGATCTTTCGATTGCTTATACGCCGGGAGTGGCCGAGCCGTGCCTGAAAATTAAGGACGATCCGTCCTTAAGCTACACCTATACCCGGCGGCACAATCTGGTTGCCGTTATCACGGACGGCACGGCAGTGCTGGGCCTTGGCGACATCGGTCCGGAGGCTGGTATGCCGGTTATGGAGGGTAAGTGCGCGCTGTTCAAGGCCTTTGCGGATGTGGATGCGTTCCCGCTTTGTGTCAAGAGCAAGGACGTGGATGAGATCGTGCGCACGATTGAGCTGATCTCCGGCTCGTTCGGCGGCATCAATCTGGAGGACATCGCCGCGCCGCGCTGCTTTGAGATTGAGCGCAAGCTCAAGGAGGTATGTGATATTCCGGTGTTCCACGACGACCAGCACGGCACGGCGGTCTGCTGCGGTGCGGCGCTTATCAACGCCTGCCGCCTGACCGGCCGCAAGGTGGAGGACATCAAGATGGTGGTCAACGGCTGCGGCGCGGCTGCGATCGCCGTGACCAAATTCTTGATGTTCCTCGGCATTCAAGACGTGACCATGGTCGAGCGGTTTGGCATCGTCTGTGAGGGAGATGAGCGGCTCAATCCCGCGCAGGCTGAGATGGCGAAGGTCACCAACCGCAGCCATATGACCGGCACGCTGGAGGATGCCATCAAGGGTGCGGATGTATTCTTCGGTATGTCGGCGCCGCAGGTGCTGACCAGCGAAATGGTTGCTACCATGGCGGAAAATCCGATGGTGTTTGCCATGGCCAATCCCGTGCCGGAAATCTGGCCGGAGGATGCCAAAAAGGGCGGCGCAGCGGTCGTGGGCACCGGTCGGTCGGATTATCCCAATCAGATTAACAATGTGCTGGCGTTCCCGGGTATCTTCCGCGGTGCGCTGGATGTGCGCGCCAGCGACATCAATGAGGAAATGAAGCTCGCCGCGGCCAAAGCGATTGCCTTCTGCGTATCGGATGAGGAGCTGACTGCGGAATATATCATGCCGATGGCGTTTGACGAAAAGGTCATCCGCGCGGTTGCGGACGCGGTTGCGCAAGCGGCGCGCGACTCGGGTGTAGCGCGTATTTGACAGGCGGAACGGTGAGAAAACAGGGCGTTGTGTGCTCGCGCACGTCAGAGCCGTAATTCACTAAAAAAGTTTTTTGAACAGGATATTTCTGTGCAAAAAGTGCGGTTGATTTTTAGGAAATAGTTGAGTACTACAAGGATGGTAACGGCGCATGCGGTATAATGGATGAAAACGAAGTAAATAACACATGATTAAATCCGAGCAAAGTGAAGCTGGGCATCTGCTCGACTGACTGGTCCAATGACAATATGTGGGATATGGGCGGTGAAGTCGTTCTTAAGAAGTAAAAGCATATATAAACAGAAAAATCCCGCTCTGTTTGGAGCGGGATTTTTTTACATTGGAAGGAATATGGGCAGAGTAAGTGTGCGGACTCACACGATATGTGGTGCAGTTGTGCATAAATTGTAAAATCCATAGCGAAACCCTTTGCAAAAAAGGCGTTTATAGGGTAGAATAGAAAACGGGAAAATGAAGCAAGGAGTGTGGAGCATGGAAACACAGAGATATAAACGCGTTCTCATAAAAATCAGCGGTGAAGCACTGGCTGGGGACAAGCATTTCGGCCTGAATTTCGATGTGATTGGCCCTGTATGTGATGTGATAAAAAAATGCAACGAAGAGGGCTGCGAGATCGGTATTGTAGTCGGCGGTGGTAATTTCTGGCGCGGCGTCAAGGACGGCGGCGGTAAGATGGAGCGTACGCGCGCCGATCACATGGGCATGCTGGCGACGACCATCAATGCGCTGGCGCTGGCTGATGCGCTTGAGCAGCGCGGCGTGCCGGTACGTGTGCAGACCGCAATTGAGATGAATCGCATTGCCGAGCCGTATATTCGGCAGCGCGCGACGCGCCATCTGGAAAAGGGGCGCGTGGTCATCTTCGGCTGCGGTACGGGCAACCCCTTCTTCTCAACCGATACCGCGGCGGTGCTGCGTGCGGCCGAAATCGGCGCGGAAGTCATTTTGCTGGCCAAAAACGTCGACGGCGTATATGATTCCGATCCGGCGAAAAATCCTGATGCGAAGAAGTATGACCGCCTGACGTATATGGACGTGCTCAATCAGGGCCTCGGTGTAATGGATACGACCGCGACCTCGCTTTCCATGGATAACCACATTCCGATTTTGGTATTTGCACTTTCCGATCCGGAAAATATTTATCGTGCAGTCAACGGCGAAAAAATTGGCACGATTGTAGAGGAGGACAAATCATGAAGGCTCAGCTCAATGCTTATGAGGAAAAAATGAAAAAAACGATCGACGTACTCGCCAAGGAGTTGGCGGCTATCCGCGCAGGCCGCGCAAATCCGGCGGTACTCGATAAGATTACGGTCGAGTATTACGGCGCGCCGACGCCGCTCAATCAGGTGGCTGCGATTTCTTCGCCCGACCCCCGTTCGCTTGCGATCCAGCCGTGGGACGGATCGATTCTCAAGGCAATCGAAAAGGCGATTCAGGTATCCGATCTGGGCATCAATCCGCAGAATGACGGCAAGCAGATTCGTTTGAACTTCCCGCCGCTGACGGAGGAGCGCCGTAAAGAGCTGATTAAGGGCGTTTCCAAGACGGGCGAGGAATCCAAGGTTGCACTGCGCAATATCCGACGCGACGCGATTGATAAGTTCAAAGCGGCGCATAAGAAGAGCGAAATGACTGAGGACGAGCTGCACGAGGGCGAAGAGAAGATGCAGAAGCTGACGGATAAGTATGTCAAGGAAGTTGATGCCATGGTTGCCAAGAAGTCCAAGGAGCTGGCAGAGGTGTGACGCGCCGCGCATCGCTCTGAAAGAAAAGCAAACAACATTGGGGGGCGGCGGCATGGCCGCCCCTTTGCATGGGGGAAGTATTTGTGGGTCTGTTTACACGGAAAAAGAAAGTAGCCGTACCGGAAAATCGTCCTGTGCCGCGGCATATCGCGGTCATCATGGACGGCAATGGCCGCTGGGCGAAAAAGCGCGGACTGCCGCGGCAGGCAGGGCATAAAGTCGGTGCAGAAACCTTCCGCACGATTGCGACTTACTGCAAGGACATTGGGGTACAGTATTTTACAGTGTATGCGTTTTCCACCGAAAACTGGAAACGGCCGCAGGAGGAAGTGAACGCACTGATGAACCTGTTCCGCACTTACCTGAAAGAAGCGGCGGAAACCATGTTTCAGCGCGGGGTCGCGGTGCGAGTGCTGGGTGATTTGACACCGCTGCCTGAGGATATCCGTGCGCAGATCCGCGAGGTGGATGAGATTGCCGATCGGCTGGGGCCGGATGCGGCGACGGCTTCTCTGTGCATCAACTATGGCGGACGGGATGAAATCAAAAACGCGGTTCGGGCCATCGCGGAGCAGGTGAAAAGCGGCGCACTTGCGCCCGAGGATATCACCGAGGAGACGATCGGCGCGCATCTGTATACCGCACACATGCCTGATCCGGATTTGATTATCCGGCCGTCCGGGGAGATTCGCACCTCGAATTTTCTGTTATGGCAGTCGGCCTATGCCGAGTATTATTTTACTGATGTGCTATGGCCGGACTTCAAGACCGCCGATATGGATGCGGCGATTGACGTGTTTAACAAGCGCAATCGTCGGTTTGGCGGCGTATAAACAGACGGAGCGAGGTGTAAAGATATGAAAGCAAGAGTGTTGTTCGGTGTGGTCGGCTTTGTGTTGGTGCTGCTTGCGCTGTATGTGTTTCCGTCGATCGTGCTGGAGCTTGCGGTCGCAGCACTGTGCGTATTAGCGACGTATGAAGTACTCGGTCCGACCAAGCTGGTGCATAACCGGCTGGAGCTGCTGTTGTGCCTGCTGGTTGCGCTGGGGCTGGCAATCGGCCATTTTGACATATTACCGCTTGACTCGCAGGATGTGGTGCAGGGCCTGATTTTCGTGCTGTTGATTGGATCGTTTGCAATCGAATTGAAATTTCATAATAGAATGAACGTTTCGCAGGTCGCATGGGGCTTTTTCGGCGCACTCATTGTACCATATCTCATGCTCAGCCTGCTGCGCATCTATCAAATGGACTTCAAACCGATTGGACAGACCGACTTTCGCGCGGGGCAGTTCATTGTGCTGCTGCCGCTGCTCGCCGCATGGGGCGCGGACACCTGTGCGCTGTTCGCCGGTATGTTTTTCGGAAAGCATAAGCTCGCTCCGGTGGTCAGCCCGAAAAAAACGGTGGAAGGCGCGGTAGGGGGCGTGATTGGCGGCGCGGTGCTGGTGCTGCTTGTCGTACTGCTGATGAATGTGACGCTTGGTCTGAAGATGCCGCTGTGGGCGGCGGTCGTGCTGGGCGCGGTCGGCGCGATGCTGGGCGAAATAGGAGATCTGTCCTTTTCGGTTATCAAGCGGCAGACCGGCATCAAGGATTACGGCCATATCTTCCCGGGACACGGCGGTGTGCTCGACCGGTTTGACAGCGTATTATTTGTCGCACCGTTTGCGGAAATCATGTTCCGAATCATCTGGTAAGGGTGTGTTTTATGAAAAAAATTGCGATTTTAGGCGCAACGGGTTCGATCGGCACACAAACGGTCGATATTTTGCCCTCGATTGACGCTGAAGTTGTCGCATTGACGACAAACCGGCGCATAGACTTACTCGAAGAGCAGGCGCGCGCGCTGCATCCGAAGATGGTATGCGCGTTTGATGAAGCAGCCGCGCGTAACCTCAAGGTCAAGCTCGCGGACACGGATATCCGCGTGCTCAGCGGCATGGAGGGCCTGACGGCTTGCGCGGCGGAGAGCGGCGCAGACATCGTCGTGACCGCGGTGGTCGGCATGGTTGGCCTGCTGCCAACGCTGGCCGCTATTGATGCGGGCAAGGATATTGCGCTGGCCAATAAGGAAACACTCGTATGCGCGGGTGAGCTGGTCATGCGCGCGGCGCAGGAAAAGGGCGTAAAAATTCTGCCGGTCGATTCCGAACATTCGGCAATTTTCCAGTGCGCACAGGCCGCACACAGCAATCCGCTTGCAAAAATCATCCTGACCGCGTCGGGCGGCCCGTTTTTCGGGAAAACCGCAGCAGAAATGCGGTCGGTGACGCGTGAGCAGGCACTTGCGCATCCGAATTGGTCGATGGGCGCAAAAATCACCATTGACTCGGCGACCATGATGAACAAAGGGCTGGAATTTATTGAGGCCATGTGGCTGTACGACATGCCGCCCGAGGATATTGAAATTGTCATTCATCGGGAAAGTATCGTTCATTCCGCGGTAGAGTTTGCCGACGGTGCAATGATCGCGCAGCTCGGCTTGCCCGACATGCGTCTGCCGATTCAGTATGCGCTGACCTATCCCGCGCGGGTGCCTTGCAAGGTGCCAAGGTTGTCACTGGCGGAGGCCGCGAAGCTGACCTTCTATGCCCCTGATTATGAGGCGTTTCCGGCACTGAATCTTGCACGACAGGCGGCGGAGCGCAAGGGCGACCGCGGTGCGGTGCTCAACGGCGCAAACGAAGCGGCGGTCGGCCTGTTTTTAGAAGGCCGCATCGGCTTTACCGAGATTGCCGAGCGGGTGGCGCGGGCGCTGGATGCGATTGCCTATCGCAGCAGCATCACGCTGGAAGATGTGCTTGCGGCTGACCGTGCCGCACGGGAGAGCGTTTTGGCATAAAGCAGGTTTATTCTGTCCTGTGGGAGGAGAAGTATTTTGCTGCAAATCATACTGGCGATTCTGGCGTTTGGCATGCTGGTTATTGTGCATGAATTCGGACATTTTATCACAGCCAAGCGCGGCGGGGTACAGGTCAATGAATTCTGGATCGGTATGGGGCCGACACTGCTGAAAAAGCAGTATCACGGCACGTTGTATTGTTTGAAGCTGCTGCCCTTTGGCGGCGCGTGCGTGATGGAAGGAGAGGACAGCGAAAGCGAAAACGAGCACGCATTCGGCAAGGCCAGTCTGCCCCGGCGCATGCTCATCGTTGCCGCAGGCGCGCTGATGAATTTCCTTGTCGGTTTTCTGATTGTGCTGGCAGTCATGCGGCCCAACGGACCGGACGGCGGGTATATCGTCTCGACGCTCGCGTCAGTCGACCCTGCGAGCACGGCCGCGGCGGAAGGCGGCCTGATGGCTGGAGATGAAATCCTCAAGGTGGACGGATACCGGATTCTGCTGCGCAGCGATTTTGAGGTTGCACTTGCACGCGGCGAAGATACGACCTATGAGGTTGTTGTGCGGCGAAACGGAGAGAAAATCACGTTGCCTGCCGTCAAATTGGAGGCAACCATCGATGCCGGGGATGGACGTAAGATGATTGGTCTGACCTTTGCCGAGCAGCCGGACAGCATCGGCCTTCATTTGAGCATGGCGGTGCGCACCTCGGTCAGCTATGCACGGATGGTTTGGGCGAGTCTCGGCATGCTGGTGAGCGGACAGGTCGGCGTCGACCAGCTTTCCGGGCCGGTCGGCGTTGCTGAGGTGATGGCGGACACGGCAAAATACAGCATGATTTCATTCTTCCAGCTGGTCGCGTTTATTTCCATCAATCTGGGTGTGATGAACCTGCTGCCGCTGCCTGCAGATCGG
>DXEF01000003.1 GCA_019115085.1 Candidatus Agathobaculum pullicola
GTTTCTCATATAGTGCGTGTCAATGGTGACGAGGGTACACCTGTTCCCATTCCGAACACAGTAGTTAAGCTCGTTTACGGTGACAATACTTGGCTGGCGACGGCCCGGAAAGATAACTCGATGCGCACATAGCGGATCACTTTGATCCGCTCGATATTCCTCAATAGCTCAGTCGGTAGAGCATGCGGCTGTTAACCGCAGGGTCGTTGGTTCGAGTCCAACTTGAGGAGCCATTAGATAAGGCTTTGCCGCCACCATATATTGTGGCGGCAAAGTGCTGTCAATCCCTGATATGGGCCTTTAGCTCAGTTGGTTAGAGCAACCGGCTCATAACCGGTCGGTCCCGGGTTCGAGTCCCCGAAGGCCCACCAAATTTTATATTCGGCCCGGTAGCTCAGTCGGTTAGAGCGCCAGCCTGTCACGCTGGAGGCCGTGGGTTCAAGTCCCATCCGGGTCGCCAATAAACGGCGACATTGTTCGCCGTTTGTTTTGCTGCTGTAGCTCAGTAGGTAGAGTGCATCCTTGGTAAGGATGAGGTCACCGGTTCAAATCCGGTCAGCAGCTCCATGAGAAACCGCCTTTTTCAAAAGAAAAAGGCGGTTTTATTACATTTTTGAGCTCTTGGTAGAGCCAGCATTAAATTGTATCTTGTGCAGGCTATCGCACACTTCTCGTCAAGAGACAGAAAAAGATCCATCGATATAATTAGGGAATGACAGAGAATTTGGTGTTAGATACGATTTATCTGGCCTTTAAAAGGAAGAAAAAGAGAGTCTCCGGTATGAGAGTGTCGATACCCACTTCATAGGCTTTATGGATGCGCTCGAGGCTATGCTGTTTGTATCGACGCTCACGCTCGTCCAGTAGTCGTAGCTGTTCGTATAAGCTCCTTGGAGACAAGCGGTTCGTGCCCCACCGTCTACGATCAGGGTTTTCGGGTATCCCACATGCGATGTCCGGGTCGGGGACATTATAGCCAATGGAGCGTAGGTGTTCGGCCTGCCTTGTTTGGCGCGCGGCATCATATCGCACAGCACTTCCTCGGACAGATTGGTTGCGATCTACGAGTCTCCCTATGTTCAGCCGTCAGCGCAATTTTTGCATGGCGTCAGCCCGCGGCCTTGCGCCTGCTCCAGCGTAGCTTCTGTTGCATTCTTGCCGGCACAGCTGGCGGAATAATGATACCGCTTGCCGGTGGGCGTGACATAAACCATCCGTCCGGTGGTTTGCGATGTGCCAGCAGCCGCGGCTTCTTTGGCGGCCTGCTGCTCGGCTGCCGCCTGCGCTGCGGCGGCTTCTTCGGCAGCTTTGCGCTCGGCCTCGGCCTGTGCAGCAGCAGCTTCTTCAGCGGCTTTGCGTTCCGCTTCAGCCTTGGCGGCGGCTTCTGCGGCCGGGTCGGTGACGCTCATCTTGAGCTCTGGAGCCTGTGCGGTGTCCGTCTGGCAGGTAATGACCACGTTTCCAGCAGACATGGGAGTAATCAGACAAGTAATTTTACCGTTTTCAATCGAGCTGATCTCGACGGTCGCGACTGCGGTATCCGAGCTTTCACAGGTGATGCTGTCAGTGGATGCGTCCGCAGGCTCGTACTTGTATGATATGCTGGTCGCTTTGGGTACTTCCAACTGAGTGGACACCAGTCCGTTCAGCGAGATTTTGTTGACCTGGTCGGGCGTCAATGCACCGGCAGCCGCCAGCAAGACAAAGGCCACTGAGACGATGATCTGCCATCGCCGTCGGAATGGGTTGGTAACGGTTTGGCCGGTTTTGGCTTCGATCATGCGCGCTCGCTTTTGCAGTACGACGCAGCCGATTGCAGTAAAGATGAAACCGCCGATGACCGAGGCAATCGAAAGGAACAGGCCGAGCGTCACCAGAATGATGCCAAGCACCTTGAGCAGCGTATAAGCGCCTTTTGGTTTGTTGGGCTGCGGTTGCGGTGTGGGCAGCGGTGTCTGCGAAGAGGGCGGCTCTTTACGGCCACCCGATCCGGCTTCGCCGATCTTGCTGGTTTTTACATAGCTGATTCCCGTGCCGGGTAGGCCGATGGATTTGGTAACGCGGCCGGAGCTGTTGACAGAAACGCGCGCGCCCTTTACGCCAGCAGAGATGCCGATGCTCTTTTTGCCAAGGTTGACACGAACACCCGGTGCGATTTTGAAGCTCTTGCGAAATCGGAAGCCCATCCATATCCCCCCATTTTATAAATCCAGTGTTTAACAAATTATATCATATATGAAAAATTTATACAACATAATAAAACAAATGTTCGTGCGAAGAGCAGAAAATATAGACCACAACAAAAGCGGTGTTTGGTTGTGGTCTGTGGGGTTCTTTAGTAGCCTGCGGCCGTGACACCGTATTCGGCTTGCTCCTGCGTAAAGCCATCGTACATAAGCTGGTCGATCAATTCTTGACGTGAAAACGACATCACTTCCAGATAGCTTTGAGCGGATTTAGCGGCTTGCTCGTTCCAGTCTGCTGCCGCAAATGTTGCGTCCTCAGTGGTGTAACCGTCGTATTTCAGTTGTTCTATCAAGCTGCTGTGAGAAAATGGCATGATAGACAGATAGCTTTTTGCTGATTCCAGCGCATTTTGCTGGCCCATGGTCAGGGGGACAGTCGGTTCTATTGCAGCCGGAGGGGTTTCCTCGACGACTGGCTCGGCGGTCTCAGAGGAATCGTTGGTAGCGGCCTGCGTGTTACCAGCTGACGGCTGATCGGTATTTCTGCATGCCACTAGGCCACAGAGCATAGCCACGCATAGTAAGCACAAAAAGAGTCGTTTCATGCTGTTTCCCCCTAAATGATGCACAATTTGCACACTGATATTTTGTGATAAATTATAATATATTGGATTTCCCTTGGGCAAACGCAGGCACACGCCGCCGCGCTTCTACAGAAAGATGCTCCAAGGTAGCATCCGGTTTCCACGCCGCTTCGCTTACTGCTCGTTCAGTGGGCGATTTTTTGTCCTTCAAGCAGCTTGTCCGCAGGCTACAACCTCATCCGATATTCGGTGACAAAACAATATTCGGGTTATTCGTAGACTTTTGCAGAGGTAGCGGCAGCTATCTGCTGCTTGTATTATATCAAATTCACTCCCGGAGGGCAATATTCAATATGGCTTCCGTACACGAGAAGGCATATACATAAGCAAGTTTACTTAACGGAAACTGCGCGGTCACACGCGGCATCTTGACCTGCGTCGACACAGACAAGCGCGTCGCATCGGTAAAGTACGGGGAGCGCCCCGCTGCTGTCACGATTGCGACAAGGGGGCGCGAATGGGCCTGGCTGCGCCAGACGCTGGAAAACACCGTATCACGGCGCTAAACGAGATGGAGCGGCTGTTCAGCTATCGCGCCAGATGGATTTTTCGCCTGATTTGATACGGTACCACATACCGGATATCGATGATATGTATTCCTTCGACCATTATATCGGCATCGACCTACAGGAGCTGTTGTGAGCAAGCCGGAGCATTAAAAACGCGCCTGCAAAACAGGCGCGTTTGGAAAAGCAAGTTGGTAAACCTGCGGGCGTTTCTGCTGTCAGCTGCCGCTGCCCGACGCCTCGATCGGCTCCATGACGGAAGCGAACAGAGAGGTGAGCTTGGCCATGCCCTCGGCGGCGGGCTGCTGCGCAGCACGCGCGAAAATATCGTATTTGGCCGTTTGGTCGGTGGAGCGCGTGTTTTCGCGCGAGGTGGTCACCTTACCGGTCACGCTGGAGGTGAAGCCCCATGCGGAGAACTTTGCGGTGGTGTCCAGCGAGGAAGAACTGGAGTTGGTGTCGGTTTTGACATCCGTGATTTCCATGGTGAACTGCACTGTGGCCTCGTCCATCGTGAACGCCGGAACGGGCACAAGGGACAGCAGCGGCGCTTCAATTTCCAGTTCAATGGTTTTGGTGTCGCCCGTTGGGGTGACGATTTGGCGCGGCAGTTTGAATTTCACGCTGTTAATGCCGTTGTCCGGATTACCGTCTTTGAACGCCAGTTCAAACAGATAATCCAGATACACGCGGCAGAGTTCGGATTGACCTTGCGCGACCGCAATGATCGGCCCGCAGATCAACTGGCTGATGGGCAGGGATGCAAAGCTTTTTCCGGGGTTGTCACTCATGGATTCAATGCCTCCTTTTGATTACAGCAGCTTATTTAGTTCTGTATTGACGCGTGCGGTGCCTTCGGGCGGTTCTCCGCAGCGGAAACACAGTTCCAGTTCGGTGCGCGGCGCAGCGCTGGCTGCGCCGTCCGACGTGGACGGAGTCAAGTCGAGCAGCACTTTTTCGTCCGTGTCCACTGACGCGGCGCCGCTCAGCTTGATGCGCACGTCACGCAGCCCCATGGCATTGTGATGCGCCATCGTCACCAGCGGCACTGCGACACGCGCAGGCGCACCGCTGCCATCGACCGGCGGAATCAGAATGTCGGCGGTATTCGGTGTATAGGCCCCTAAGCCGTTCTCCGCGCTGTCGGTTTTCTCAAAATAAGTAAAGTAGTTTGCAATGGCGTGAGCGGCCACAGCGCGCTGTGCCTCGGAAATTGCCTGTCCGGTTGCGGTGATCAGGCGGCTCAGTTCAATTTGCATTTGTTTTCACCACCTTGTCCGAGCGTACAGATGCGTTCCTGCGGAATATTGTACTTTTCCGCGAGCGGCGGCAGTTCGCAGCCGACTTCGATGATCTGGTGGCGGTCGGCATTGCGGATGGGCGCCCATACCGCATAGCGTCCGACTACGGTATCCATGCCGTCGATCTCCGCATGGCGGTTTTCGCCCAGATCGGTGATGAACAGCTTGCCTTGCATCAGTTCGTCCCATTGCGACATGGTTATAAACCTCCTTATCGGTAAAATCTGATCCAGCGATATAGGGTATTGGGGATCTTATTCCTCTCTTGTTCGTATGGCAGATAATTTTTGATTTCACGATATAGCGCGGCTTCGCTTCGCAGTGCCTCATCGGCTTGGGGCACAGTTGTACGCTTGGACTGCGCACGAACGGTGGAAACCGGACGCACAATGACAGGACCGCGCCGACCAGCGGTAGACTGGGGTGGAAGTGGTTGCTGCGCCGTGCCTGCCATGCTGGCTGCATAGCGTTTGATTTGGTTCAATGAATACCGAAACCTCACCCATGCGCTGACCAGATCCGCCATGGAAACCGAAGAATAG
>DXEF01000043.1 GCA_019115085.1 Candidatus Agathobaculum pullicola
GCAACGGCCTGCACACACCAGCGGTAGGTCTGAGCCTGATCGGGTACGCAAGTGACAAGCGTCAAGATGTTTTCATTCGTGGGATTGAGAACATCAACCTCATACTTGGTAATCTTGCGCACGCTGTAAACTTCATAGGTTCGAGTGCCATACACGGTAGTATAGATAATTTTTGAACCAGCAGATAGATTCCAGATTCCAGCGAAATAACCGTAGCTGCCTCTGTTGTGGCCGCAAAAACCAACATTGCCATCCCATGCGCTGGTACCCTCAAAGTGCGCCACGCCCAGCCGCAGATTGCTGACTGTTTCACCGTCGTACACTTTCTTTGTCACGCCGAGCGCCGGGATGGACAGCGCACCAATACTGCCGTCTGCATAGGCCATACCGTCTACCGGGGTATAGCCGGAGCCAACTGCTGCATCGGCTCCACCGCCAGTATAGCCGCCTGTTGCATTGCCTGTATCACCATAGATCGGCTCATTGCTGACCGTACTGCCCTCTACATCAGGCGGCATGACCATCTCA
Source organism: Candidatus Agathobaculum pullicola (assembly GCA_019115085.1). GTDB lineage: Bacteria > Bacillota > Clostridia > Oscillospirales > Butyricicoccaceae > Agathobaculum > Agathobaculum pullicola. The sequence continues at coordinate 529 of DXEF01000043.1, forward strand.
CCGCCACCTGTCACTGTGCCGTTTTCCGTCACACCCGGCGCAAAACCAGCCTGTGTGCTGTGCGGGAACATCGGTTCTACACCAGAGATATCCGGTGTCAATAGTTCTCCCGTTCCCAGCACATCAGCCGAGGCCGATCCAAACTCCGGCGGTACAAAGGCGCTGTCTTTGCTGATGTTGACATTAACCGCATCATCACCGACCACCGTGACCGGCTCCGTTGACGTTGGTTTTCCAAAGTTGCCGCTGGATGGCGCGTCGTATGTATACGAAAGATTAGTCGCTAAGGCCGGGGTACTCAGCATCATCGTCAATGCCATCGTACTGCACAGAACCGCCCGCAGAGCTGTCCGTGGTTTCCTGCTCATCTGATTCTGCCGCTGTCTCTGCGAGATCATCCGCAGTCTCAGACTGTTCATCTGTGAAACCACCATCGTCTTGCGGGGCGGCCAGCAACGCCATACTCTCTGCTTTCTGCTGCCTTCTGCTGCTGATTGCGGCTTTGATTTTTTCCAAAGGGCCAAAAATGTGCTGCGCCCGCCGCAGCTTTTCATCATCGGCCTGTTTCTGTTTTTTCTTTTCACGCATTTTCATCTCCGTTTCCCTCAGTGTCTGCTGTACCTTGCCGCCTGCCTGTGCCGCCATGGCCTGCATCTGCTTCACCATCCGCTTACACGCTGGCGGGCGCAATGCAAAAATCATCATCAAAATACCAAATACAGCACACAGCACCCAACTGATCGGTGTGCCGCCTGTACTTTCATCCACCGGCTGCACATCTTGTTCCGGTAATAATCCGGTCATATCAGGCGGCTCGGTGTTATCCTCTGGTTCGATCACAATAGGTTCACCGCTGTAAACCGCAATGTAGCGCATGCAGTCGTTGTTTCGGTGTGAAACCTCGCCCGCATAGGTCGCGGTCACAGTATATCCGGTCGTGCGGCTGGAAGTTGCTGTGCCTGTGTAGGTCACAACTGCCGTATAGGTGGTCTCCATTGTACCAAGATTGTCTGTTTCCTCGGTTTCAGGTGACCATTCGATATCACTGAATGTCAGTGTATTGCCATTATCTTCAATGGTTTTGGGAATATCCGTCATATCCATTTCCGGCATATTGGGGTATTCCCGCGTCGCGGACAGTGCTTCCGATACGCTTTCTGTACCCGCAACCTTTGTGGATATGCTGGAAACATCCAGATAAGCCGTGCCGCTGTAGCCGTCATCGGTTGTGACCGGCTTGCTTTTCGGCAGCAGCGCCATCACATCGTTTGAATTATCCGATGTAGAGGATACCGTCACGGTTTCCGAGTGCATCTTACGGTCAATGTCCGGCATTTCAATGCGCAGCATATCCTGAAATGTATAGTGCATATCGCCTCGGTCAAAATCATCTTGTGGGATCTGATCGGGCGATGTCCCGGTTGGCACATCATAGATTTTCTTACAGGTAAGGCCGTCTGCACTGACCTGAACATCGACCGGAAAGTAAGCGCTGTTTTCGCCTTGCGTGGAAGTGGCGTCTGCGTTTGCAGACTCTGCCTGTACTGACCAAGCCGCTGAAACAGTATCTTCCTGTTGCACCGCGGCTGCCTGCACAGGGGATAGACAGGCCAGCAATAGGGCGGCGGACGTGCAAAATAACCTGATCTTCATTTGACTTTCATCATTCCTCTCTTATTTTACCATTGGTTTTTTCCCAGCCGATGGCAGTTTAGCAGGCTGCGGCTGCTTGAGATGCTGCGGCTCATGGGCAAGCCGGTCTTTAATATTCGCTATTCTGTCACGCACTGATGGCTTACCATCTGTACGTTCTGCATGCTTTTCCCGATGCGGTGTCCGTTTTCCCGAAGTCGCTGTCTGGGCTGCATCTTTGTCCTGTGAGCGCTCCGGCATACCAAGTGCTCGACCAAGTTCGTCTTGTATCGCGTGCAATTGGGTACGGCACTGTTCTAATCCAGCACCGCTCGTCAATGCTGCACGAATTCCATCCAGCCGGGACAGCATGCTGTCTGCCTGTGCCTGTGGCAATTTAGTAGTAGTCATCGTTGATGCCGGTCCGTGCGGATTGGTAATCTCGGATTTCACCGATTCGCTCTCTGACAGACCGGCATCCGCGTTTTTTTCACTTACCTCTGCCGTAGCACCGATTTTCTCTCGCACACTGTTGACCAGCTTTGCATCTTCTGCTCTTACAATAACGTCCACCGTATCAGGAGCATTGGGATCACGGACTATGGCAAAGCGTATGCCATACTGCTTTGCCAGATCAGAAAAATCTTTCATTTTTTCGGTTGCCAGCGGGAAACTGGTGGGGGTGCCTGATTTGATAATCTCTTCGATATCTGTCTTTCCCGCGATCTGCTTCTCGTTGCGGAGAAGGGCCACCAGCAGCGCCGCGATATGCACCGCTCCGCTTGACGCCATCCTGACCGCGCATTCCGTTACCATCAGCTCCATGCGTAAAATCTGGTCTGCTGCTGCGCTTTCCGGGTTCATATAGATCGCCTCCTATCTTTCGTTCAATCCGTTTCTGTTCCGCTGTAGCGGCATCCAACCGCGCCTTGATAGCCGGTGCGGTATTCTGAATGGCATTGCATAAACGCTGCTCCTTTCGCAGCCTGCGCAGCTCAGCGGTGATCTGCTTTATTTCGTTTTCTACCGCCTTGCGGTCGGTTTCCGGCCTGCACCTGTCCGCATACAAACGTGCGCGGCGGTCTGCCAGAATATCAATTTCATCGGCAACCGCATCTGCATACAATCCAACGTCTTTTCGGTTACTCAGCTGGTGGTCGCGCAGGAAATAATACTGCTTGGTATAGCGATCCAACTTTTTCAGTTCGGACATGATTTCACCGCGTACTTTTCTCGGCGCTTTTCGTTTTTTTACCTTTCCCAGCATATACAAATAGCGCCAATATAAAGCACGGAAGCCGTGTAACTTTTTATGTTTTTTGGGCGCTGCGGTGTGCGGCATGGTGTAATACTTTTTGCGCTGACCAAGTTTTTGCTGCTGCATCCGTATCTGTTCGATGTTCCGCACAACATTTCCGCGCTGCGCTGCGATCCGCGCTGCAAGCTGCCGGGGCGTATAGTCCTCGCCCAGCGATTTTAGGCGAATGAACCGCTCACCGCTTGGATGCCGGATCGTAACGTATTTCCGCCTTTCATTGAGCCTAATTTCATATCCGCGCCCACGCAGCATATCCCAAAAATCATCCATGGTGCGTGCCTGTGCCAGTATCACATCAATATCCTCACGGATCATGCTGCGCAGGGTAGGCCGGTTTTCTTTCTCCGCACGCCATTCCGCATAGTGCTTTCCAGCTTTGACGCTGGGATTCTGAATAACAGATAACCCATGTGCTTTGCAAATCTCATCAGAGATACCGCGTAATTCGTAAAAGGTCGCTGGCGTAGATTGATACTTATGTCCATCTACAAACGACACGGAATTGACTATGATATGATTGTGAATGTGAGCGCGATCTGTATGAGTACCTATCACGACTTCAAAATCATTTGCAAAACATCGCTCGATAAATTCACAGCCCAGCTGGTGCGCCTGTTCAGGCGTTACTTCACCCGGCTTAAAGGACTGGATAAAATGAAACCCCTGTACCTTGTCTGTTTTTTTGAAATGCCGTTTCGTTTCGAGCATCTGCGTATATGCGACTTCGCACGAACAATTAAAACCAGACGTTAACGTATCTTTGATTCCATGCAAACTGTGAAAATCGGAACAGGCAGTTTTCTGCGTATTCTGCACATATGCGACGCGCTTATCTAATCGCTGACGAATGACATGTATTTTGAGAACTGCCATTATTCCAACCGTTCCAGCATTTGTTCGAGTTTTTCCTGTTCAGCCGAAATCTGTAGCAAGGTTTCCATCGAAACCTTACCGGAAATATGCGCCAACCGCGCTATCTGGTTGATATTTCGACCCACACCACGAACCTGCCGCTGAATATCACGCACAAACTCAGGTGATAAGACTTTGACTTCACCAGAAAGGAGCAACACTCGAAAAAACTTCGACATAGACATTCCGCTATCCTGTACTTTTCTTTTTAAGAGAGAAAGTTCTTCATCATTCAAACGAAATTTTATTTGGTGTACGCGATTTCGCATTTTTCAACCTCGCATATAAATCTTTTTGGGGGTTTTAGGGGGCTTGTCCCCTTAACAAGCGGTGTTTGTGGGTACCACAAACCCTATGCTTGCGAGGACATCAGATTTTACTTAGCTAAACCAAGTTCGCGCGTACCGCGCGAAGGCGGTGGTTGCGCATTCTGCTGAAGCTTAACACGGAGCTGGTCGTTGAAATCCTTTTCCTGCGGCGCACAGACTTTTATCTCAATTTGCGGATATCGCTGCCGGAGCAGCGCGAAAATATTCCGCGACGCACGCTGCCCCGCCTCGTCGTTATCCAAACTCAAAACGATCCGGTTAAAAGAAAAACTTTGCAGCATCCGTTCCAACGCCAGCGGCAATTTTTCCGCCGATGCCGTGACACCACCCAGCGCCAGATAATTGTCCTGCCGCCAGTCTCGGCCACCCAGCTTGCGCAGCGTAGCCACTGAAAGAGCATCAATCGCGGCCTCGCAGACATACAGTGTAGAGCCACGGCCTCGCATGCAGAAGCCATAGCTTTTGTCGCTGCCAGCCTGCTCAATCTTAAAGCTGGAGGTCGATACCGTGCTGCGCAGCATGGCATACTTCGCAGTACCTTTTTCATCATGACCAACAAACACCACATTGTGATGCTGCGCATCTTCATAGATCAGCCCACGTCTCATACAGTGGTTAATAATCTCAGAATCAATGCCACGCGAACACAGGTACGCGAAAGCGCGTCGGTTGTTTTGGTTTCTTGGAGGTAACGAAAAATCTTTGCGCTGCGGCGGCTCTCTGGCAGATTCATCCGTATGTAATGCTTGATAGTCCTCTCCGGCCAGTATGTGTATCGCTTCCGAGAAAGTCATGCTACGCACCTTTTGCAAAAAACTGATTGCATCCCCACCGCCAATTTGCTGGGAAAACCAGTTCCATCGGCCATCTGTCGAAATCCGCATACTGTCATGTGATTTCAGTGTCCACGATTGACCAATACGCTTTAGTTCACCGGGTTCATACTGGCGCAAAAACGCAATCAGGTCTACACCTCGTGCGCGCTCAATTTGCTCAGCCGTCACGCGGTTGCTCCGAGCTGCTGCTGCCATGTCCTGCACCTCCATCTTCTCGCTGTCCGCTCTGCTGCTCTGCTTTCAATTTGGACAACAGGCGTTGTGCCTGTTGATAATCCGGCGCAATCCCATTTATCGTTTCCAGTAGAGCGCGACCCTCCAGCTTTTTTCTTCGTTCTACAAGCTGGGATATCTTCCCTTGGTAAATCTTTACTTTCTCTTTGAGACGTTCAATATCCTTATCCAGCCGGTGTATCTGCTCATCTGTTGTCATCTGTTTTTTCACCTCCGTTTTCTACTCGATTTTTGTGCATTGGTCTTGAGCCGCCAATGCTCGCTGTTGCTCTTCCCTTCATCCTAACGGTCTGCAACTACCCGGTGCTTGCTTCATAGGAGCACGCCCATTTTATGCAGTTTTCAAGGTGCAGCAGAGGCTGCACAAATGGTGCTTTTGAAAAAGGCCTCTACTATAGCTTCTATAAGGGGGGGTTGTAACAGCTTTTTTTTGATTGTTTACAAATTGTTCACAAAAAAATGCAGTTAATAGACATAGTGTTTGAAAAATCTGCGCTTTTAGCAAAACAAAAACGCACAGGATTTCCCTGTGCGTTCGATAAAAAAAGCGTATATTTATTTAATATTAAGTATAATTATACATTTGATAATTGCAGTTTTTCTCTTACCCATCGTAGCTTGGCAGCTGAGACAGCATAGAAATATACAGCTCCAGAGCTTCTTCAAATTCTGCCGACTTCCTAATCTCCTGCACAAGCTTCAGCTCGGTTTCTTTTCGTGTGACACCGCGCTCTGTGCTAATGTATGCCGCGAGGATCTTCATGTCCGGGCGCAGCTCCAAACTGCGTAGCCAAACATCTCCCAGCATGTTTCCATTTGCAAGGTCTTTCACATAGTGGACTGAAACTTCTATTCCACTATGTCCATGCGCCTCATTCGGCATGAGTTCATAGGCGAAATAATATCCGGACAACATCTCCGGCATCTTTTGAAATTTTTTTATCATAGTACGATCATCCCCTATTGCTTCTGCTGGTATTACAGCAGAAAGCAGGCGGACTGACTGTCAAGAGGGCTTATTTGTTCATTGTGCACAGGCTTCAGCTGATATTGTTATACGGTAATCTATTAAATCAATAAATTATCACGACGCATATTATGCTATAATACAAATCACATACAATATATGGTTTAGAGGGGATAACATGGGAAAGAGAGAACATATTGGAATACGGCGCTGGCGCAAGGGCCAGCATCTGCAATGGAACCAGCGCTTAATTATTGAACGTATGCGGCTGCAAGGTGCGACTACGAGGCAAATTGCGGCTGTGATCGGATGCAGCCATGTCTCCATTTCACGTGAGCTAAAACGCGGGCGCTACATACATACCAATTCTGATCTCACAACGGAAGAGCGGTATTCACCCGAAAAGGCCGAGCGCCGGTATCGGGCGAATCTTGCTGCAAAGGGGCCTAATGTGAAAATAGGCAATGATTTTTCATATGCAAACATCCTTGAAAAGTTTATTGTGAAGAAGCATTATTCGCCAGCTGCTGCCCTTGCAGCCATCCGACATAGCAAGCATGTTTTTCTTACCGCCATTTGTCCGCGTACCTTGTACAATTACATTGCAAACGGTGTTCTCGCGTGTGAAAAAACGGATTTGCCCTTAAAAGGCAAGCAAAAACGCCGGAACCGCTCCGCAAAAGACGAAATACAAAAGCGTGCATCTTGCGGTACCAGTATTGAGTACAGGCCCCTTGAGGTAGATTACCGGCTGACATTTGGGCATTGGGAAATGGACACTGTCTACACATCCAAAAAAGACCGTCTCAAGCCCACGCTGCTGGTTCTGACAGAGCGGTACTCACGACAGGAAATTATCATCCGCATGCGTGATCGAACATCCGGCAGTGTAGTCCGAGCGTTAAACGCGCTGGAACGCAGCATGGGGGCGGAAAAATTCTCGAAGGTTTTTCAGACAATCACTGTGGATAATGGCTCCGAATTTGCCGACTTTGAGGGCATGGAAATGTCCGCGCTTCGCAAACGCAAGGCGCGAACCAAAGTCTACTATTGTCATGCGCATCGAAGCTATGAGCGCGGAAGTAATGAAAACGCAAATAAGCTGATCCGCCGTCACTTCCCAAAGGGAACGAATTTCTCTCAGGTGTCTGCAAAGCAGATCGCGGAAGTAGAGGCATGGATCAACAACTATCCCCGCAAGATACTTGGATGGCAGACCTCTAACATGGTTTTCCGTCCGTGGTTCGACAAGCAATAACTCTATGAACAACAGAATATGTTTGCTTAGGAGCGGCCTAAATGGGTGGTTCCTGTTTGCCATGTCTGGAAGTAGTCAAAAAGACGTATGTCTTTTTGTTTGTTTTGCTTATGCTTATATGCAACACTAACAATTTTAATTTGTCAATATCTAAAATTGTTAGTTACTTTTAATGTTGCAACTTACCAACGAACAACCAGATTGACAATTTTACCAGGTACGACAATCTGCTTGACCATTTCCTTACCGGCAATCGCGTTCTGGACCTTCTCCTCTGCCAATGCGGCATCGATTGCCACCTGCTTGTCGCAGTCCGCAGCCAGCTTAATCGTGCACTTGAGCTTGCCGTTGACCTGTACCGCCATTTCAACCGTATCCTCGACCGTCTTGGCCTCTTCATAAGCCGGCCACGGTGCAACAGACAGCAAGCCCTCGCCGCCCATCTGCTGCCACAGTTCTTCGGTGATATGCGGTGCAAACGGATTGAGCAGGGTCAGGAAGGTCATATACTCGGCCTTATTGACGCCCTTGTCGTAGAACTCGTTAAGCATGGTCATGAGCGCAGCAATTGCAGTATTGGCCTTGAGGTTGTCCGCGTCCTCGCCGACCTTCTTGATCGTACGGTGCATGAGCACCTCGTGCTGCTTGGAGTATGCGTCGCCCTCCTGCACCTTTTCGGCCAGACCCCAGACGCGCTCGAGGAAGCGGCGGCAGCCCTTGATGGACTTCGGGCTCCACGGCGCGGCCTTCTCAAAGTCGCCGATAAACATTTCGTACAGGCGCATCGTATCCGCACCGTAGGTTTCCACAATCTCATCCGGATTGACCACATTACCGCGGCTCTTGGACATCTTTTCGCCGTTCTCACCCAGAATCATGCCATGGCTCGTGCGCTTAGCGTACGGTTCCTTGGTCGGTACAACGCCGATATCATACAGGAACTTGTGCCAGAAGCGGCTGTACAGCAGGTGGAGTGTGGTGTGCTCCATACCGCCGTTGTACCAGTCGACCGGCGACCAGTATTCCAGCGCTTCCTTGGAAGCAAGCGCTTTGTCGTTGTGCGGGTCCATATAGCGCAGGAAGTACCACGACGAACCAGCCCACTGCGGCATGGTATCGGTCTCGCGCTTAGCCGAACCGCCGCAGCACGGGCAGGTGGTATTGACCCAGTCAGTCATCTTGGCAAGCGGCGACTCGCCGTTTTCAGTCGGCTCGTAGCTTTCCACGTCCGGCAGGGTCAGCGGCAGCTGCTCCTCCGGAACCGGTACCCAGCCGCACTTCTCACAGTAAACCAGCGGGATGGGTTCGCCCCAGTAGCGCTGACGGGAAAATACCCAGTCACGCAGCTTATACTGCACCTTGGCGTGACCGATGCCCTTCTCTTCCAGCCATGCGATCATCGCGGGAATAGCATCCTTCACCGTCTTACCGTTTAGAAAATCCGAGTTTACCAGAATACCAGTCTCATCTTTTGCGGTGAACGCGGCCTTCTGCACATCCTCGCCGCCGGATACAACCTCGATGATTTCACAGCCGAACTTCTTGGCAAACTCCCAGTCACGGTCGTCATGCGCCGGAACCGCCATGATGGCGCCCGTACCATAGCCCATCAGGACATAGTCGGATACAAAGATCGGAATTTCACGGCCATTCACCGGATTGATTGCGGCAACGCCGTCCAGCTTTACGCCGGTCTTATCCTTGTTCAGTTCGGTGCGCTCAAAATCCGACTTGCGCGCAGCTTCCTCACGATAACCACGCACCGCATCAATGTTTTTGAGCTTGTCCGCCCACTTTTCTATCGTCGGATGCTCGGGTGAGATAACCATATAGGTGGCGCCAAACAGCGTGTCCGGACGGGTGGTATAAACGGTCAGGGTATCGCCCTCTGTGGTCTTGAAATCAACCTCTGCGCCTGTTGAACGACCAATCCAGTTCTTCTGCTGCACCTTGACACGCTCAATGAAATCTACTTCATCCAAATCGTCGATCAGCCGCTGTGCATATTTGGTGATAGCCAGCATCCACTGACTCTTGGTTTTATGGACGACTTCGCTGCCGCAGCGCTCACAGACACCGTTGACAACCTCTTCATTGGCCAGCACACACTTACAGGAGGTGCACCAGTTGACGCTCATTTCCTTCTTGTAGGCAAGGCCCTTCTTAAACAGCTGCAAGAAGATCCACTGCGTCCACTTATAGTAGTTCGGGTCGGTTGTATTGATTTCACGCGACCAGTCGAATGACAGGCCGAGCGATTTAAGCTGTCCCTTAAAGCGTGCGACGTTCCTCTTGGTTACTTCCGCCGGATGGATATGGTTCTTAATCGCAAAATTCTCAGTCGGCAGGCCAAAAGCGTCCCAACCCATCGGATACAGTACATTATATCCCTGCATGCGCTTTTTACGCGCAACGATGTCAAGCGCGGTGTAGGAACGCGGATGTCCTACATGCAGGCCCTGACCGGATGGATACGGAAATTCGACCAGCGCATAGAATTTTTCCTTATCGCTGCCGTTTTCCGCTTCAAAGCAACGTGCTTCATCCCAGATGTCCTGCCACTTTTTTTCAACCAGTTTGTGATCGTACTTCAACGGTATTTCCCCCTAAAGTGAATGGTTTATTTTAGGCGCGGTAACGCGGCGGACACACTTTCTGCATCCGCCGCATCCTGTTTTATTTTTCTGCAATGCCAAGCTCGGACAGCGCCACCGGCGTTCCGTCCTTCCACAGGTTCTCCAGGTTGTAGAACTTGCGAGCTTCCGGCATGAACACATGCAGCACAACGCAGCCGTAATCGAGCAGCATCCACTGCGCGGTTTCATAGCCCTCGGTGTGGTGCACCAGCGTTTCGTGATCGTATTTCAGACGCCACTCTACGTTATCGGCCAGCGCCTTAACCTGCGTGGTCGAAGAAGCCGAACAAATGACGAAATATTCGGTCAGCTCGGTCAGACGCTCCACCTGCAGCACTTCGATTTCCTGCGCTTTCTTCTCCAGAAGTGCTTCGCAAATCGCTTTTACAGTATCTTTAGCAGTCAATTTTCAAACTCCTTCTTTATTGTCATGCTTCCGGATCGATTGTAGCTCCGCCGCCTGTGCCGGAATCGGTCGTGCCGCCGCCCGTGGTTTCTCCACCACCCGTGCTGCCGCCGCCGCTGGCTTCTCCGCCACCTGTGCTGCCGCCGCCAGTTGTGCCACCGCCGGTTTCTCCACCGCCGGTCGTGCCATCGCCTGTGGTCGCTCCGCCACCCGTGCTGCCGCCGCCTGTGCCAGAATCGGTCGTGCCGCCGCCAGTCGTACCGCCGCCGGTGGTTTCTCCGCCACCTGTGCTGCCACCGCC
>DXEF01000044.1 GCA_019115085.1 Candidatus Agathobaculum pullicola
CTTTTACTCCCTCCAAGACTTCACAAAGCAGCTTGCCTTCCATAATCGCCACTCCAATAACTTTCCCATGAGACCTCTGAGTTGGCTTTCTCCTTTAGAGTTCTCTGTCCAATATGTTTGACAAACCTACAGGGCGTTTTGTTTGCCCCAGAAAGGAGGAACTATGAGCAGTATTCGTTGTGATATTTACGACCTCAAAGAGTACGACATCTGGTTTCCGGCTACGCCCTACGATACGACCAGCAAGCCCGCGAAGTCACTGAAAACATGGGCGGAGGAGGAGCAGGCCGATGTGTAGCTTAGTATGTATGAGAAGGAAGAACAAGGAGGGCAAACCTATGGGCAAGAAAAAGGTATTTATCGGTGTGGGACACGGCGGCAGCGACCCCGGCACGGTCGGTTATCTGGTGGAGAAGGATATTAACCTCACGATGGAGACCGCGTGCCGTGATTTCCTGACGGCCTACGGCGTGGACGTGAAAATGTCCCGCACCAAGGACGAGGATGGCACGGTCAGTCAGGAGGTCGCGGAGTGTAACGCCTATGCGCCCGATCTGGCGATTGACGTGCATAATAACTCGGGCGGCGGCGACGACTTCGAGGTGTTCCACACCATCGGCGGAAGCACGGGCAAGACGCTCGCGCAGAACATCGAGAAGCACGTCAAGGCCATGGGCCAGAACAGCCGCGGCGTCAAAACCTGTCAGGGCACGAGCGGCAATTACTATGCCTTTATCCGCGAGACGAAAGCACCGGCAGTCATCGTTGAGAGCGTGTTCGTCGATACCAAGGCGGACGCGGCACAGGCGGATGCGCTGGCAGAGAAGCAGGCGTTCGGCGTGGCGTATGCAAAAGGTATTCTCGACACCCTCGGGTTGTCCTATGACAAGCCGGAGGAGGAATCGGCAGAGCCGGAGCAGCTCGCTAAGGAACACTGGGCGCAGCCGTATTATGACAGGCTGATCGCTAAGGGTGGCGCATCGACGAAACAAGGTTTGAGGATCCAATCACCCGGGGTGAGGTGTTGGCGCTGTTGGATCGTATTGTAGAGTAACGGCGATTAATTTTGAAATGAGAAAGTCCGGGGCATATGCCCTGGACCTTCATTATCTGATTTTGCTCTATACAACCAAATCAAGAACAGCTGTTTTACGCTGCGCGAGAGTGTGATTTCCGGGACAATGCTTGTTTACAAGTTGGGGGCGGATTGTGCTGCCCGCACAATCCGGAGCAGTTTACAGATTTCGTTCCAATTTGTTTTAGTCACTGACAAGCGGAGTGGACAGATAGCGGTCACCAGTATCCGGCAGCAATGCCACAATGGTTTTTCCCTTATTTTCCGGACGCTGAGACAGCGCGACAGCAGCATGCAGCGCAGCGCCGGAGGAAATACCGATAAACAGTCCTTCACTGTGCGTGAAGGTACGTGCGGTAGAAAAGGCATCCTCGCCCTTTACACGAATGACTTCATCGTATATACCGGTATTCAGCACCTCCGGTACAAAACCGGCTCCGATGCCCTGAATCTTATGCGGGCCGCCCTTGCCGGTGGACAGCACAGGGGATTCGTCCGGCTCTACGGCGATGACCTTAATATTGGGGTTTTGCTCTTTTAGGTAGGAGCCAACACCGGTAATCGTGCCGCCCGTACCTACGCCTGCAACAAAAATATCGATTTTACCATCGGTCTGGGACCAAAGCTCGGGGCCGGTCGTTGCGTAGTGCGCGGCGGGATTGGCGAGGTTGACAAACTGGCCCGGAATAAAGCTGTTTTCGATCTCTGCCGCCAGTTCGTCCGCCTTGGCGATAGCGCCGGACATGCCCTTAGCGCCGTCGGTGAGCACCAGTTCTGCGCCGTACGCCTTGAGCATGTTGCGGCGCTCCACGCTCATCGTTTCGGGCATCGTGAGGATGATACGGTAGCCCTTGGCTGCCGCGACCGCCGCAAGGCCGATACCGGTATTGCCGCTGGTCGGCTCAATGATAGTTGCGCCCGGCTTGAGCGCGCCGCTCTCTTCAGCCTTGGCGATCATTGCGTTTGCAACACGATCCTTGACCGAGCCCGCCGGATTAAAGTATTCGAGCTTTGCAAGAATTTGCGCCTGCGCGCCGGATTTGTTTGCAAACTTATCTGCCGCATACAGCGGTGTGTTGCCGATCAGCTCGGCAAAGCTATGCTTGATATTTGACATGTGGTGTGCCACCTTTCGTATTCCCTTAATTCATATGTGTTTTATATGAATTAAGCATACAGGGTGAAATTGGATTTGTCAAGAGGAAATTGAAAAAAATCACCCGTGCGATAGCACGGGTGTTTAGGTCTGCGGTGGATTACGAATCAATCAATCCCAGCTGGATTTTCCATCGTAATACCCGCACAGCGGAATCTCGGATGGCAGTTTTACTGATAGTGCCGTTCTGCACGGCGGACAGCACCGCATTGTATTGTGTGACAAAGTCGGAGGAAATCAGCATGTCGTTTCCCGCCTGCACAGCGAGTACGGCGGCGTCCGCGTCGCCCGTGTAGTCTGTGATCGCCTGCATGACCAAGTCGTCGGTCATCACTACGCCGTCAAAGCCAAGCTCTTCGCGCAGCACTTTATGCACGGCAGGAGAGAGGGAGGCGGGCAGTGTATCATCCATGCAGGAAACGATGTTATGACAGACGAGAATCGCCTGTGCGTCCGACTCGATACCCGCAGCAAAGGGCAGGAAATCCGACGAGCGGAACTGTTCGAGCGGGCGGTCGTCCTGCGCGATGCCGGTGTGTGTGTCGACGTTATTACCATAGCCGGGGAAGTGCTTGAGCACCATCCCCATGCCGTCAATCTTCATCTGCTCGACCACGGTGCGGACATAGTCGCTGGTGGATTGAGCATCCTGTCCGAACGCGCGGGCGTTGATGAAGTCGGACGGACTTGTCGATACATCGCATACCGGTGCAAGGTTGACGTTGATACCAAGCGAGGACAGCAGGGCATCCTTTTCCTTAGTATCGCTTTGAATACGCTCCAGACCGCCCTCAGCGAAAAGCGACTGCGGCGATTGAAACCGACCCGCGCGGAAGGCGGGATACGCACTGACGCGCACGACCGTGCCGCCCTCCTCGTCTACGCCGATGAGCATGGGCGTTGCGGCGGCCTGCTGATAGGAGGTAATCGTTTGGCGCAGGCTGTCCGGCGTCTGGTTTTCAAAGTCTCGGCCAAACAGGATATATCCGCCGATGTCGTATTGCGCAGCGAGTTCCACGGCTTGCACATCCGGGCAACGCGCAAAAAATAGCTGCGCGACCTGCTGTTCCAGCGTAAGGGAATCCACGTACACTTCGGCAGGATCGGGCTGCGGAGGTTCGGGCGTGGGTTCGGGCGCGGTTTGTGCAGCGGTCGTATCTGCGGGAGGCTCCTCGCTGCAGGCGGTCAGCCCGAGTGGCAGGGCGAGTGCGAGCAGCAGACAGAGCAGGCGTTTTTTCATAGTCAGCACCTTCCTTCTTTGGCTCTATTATACAGGAGTGGGCGCGTCGTTGCAAAGCCTATTGCGTTTGTGATAAGATAAGAAGGACAGAAAGGGGAGAGACAGGATGCAGACCATCGGACGCTTTGCGCCTAGCCCGAGCGGGCGCATGCACCTGGGCAACGTGCTGTGTGCGCTGCTGGCCTATTTGAGTGCGCGGCGGCAGAATGGGAGATTCCTGCTGCGCATTGAGGATTTGGATGCAATGCGCTGTCCGCGCAGTTTCGCCGACCTGATTATGGATGATTTGCGTTGGCTGGGGCTGGAGTGGGACGGAGAGGTGCTGTATCAGTCCGAACGTGCGGCAATTTATGAGCGGTATGCGGCCATTTTGCGCGACAAGGGGCTGCTCTATCCCTGCTTTTGTTCGCGTGCGGCGCTGCATGCGGCATCTGCGCCGCATCTGTCGGATGGACGTGTGATTTATGCGGGTACCTGCCGCGGCTTAATGCCCGAACAGATAGCGGAAAAGCGGAGAACCCGCGCACCGGCTACGCGCGTGCGCGTACCGGATGAAGTGGTGCGCTTTACCGATGCGGTTTGGGGCGAGTATGCGGAAAATCTCGCGGAGGAATGCGGGGATTTCATCGTTCGGCGTTCGGATGGCGTGTTTGCCTATCAGCTTGCCGTTGTGGTGGACGATGCGCTCACCGGCGTCAATGAGGTGGTGCGCGGCGCAGATTTGCTTTCGAGCGCACCGCGTCAGATCTGGCTGTACCGCCAGTTTGGCTTTACGCCGCCGCGGTTTGCGCACTTGCCGCTGCTTTGCGACCATGACGGCCGTCGCCTGTCCAAGCGGGACGAGGATCTCGACCTCGGGCTGCTGCGGCAGCGGTTTACGCCGGAGCAGGTGATTGGTGCACTGGCCTGTGCCGCCGGTCTGGCCGACAGGCCGGAACCGATCGCGGCCTATGAATTGATCGCGGCATTTGATTGGTCAAAAATTCCGCGACACGACTTGTTTTTACCGGATATCTTTCGCTCATGAAGCGCCCAAACGGGCGCTTTTCTTTTTGTCAAAATTTCTCTTGACAGGGTAGGAGAGGAGAGGTATTATGGTGATATCAAATTGATATGATTGTGAGGGATAGGATATGAATACAAATCAAGTGGAGTACCGGGAAAAGACGCTGCGTGCGCCGAACGGGCTGGCGATTTTGCTGCTTAACATCGTGCTGATGGTGGCGGCTGTGGCAGGTATAGTGTACAGTGCGATGCAGTTGGACAATGGAGCTGGTGGTGCAATGATTGCGCTGTTGGTTGTGTGCATTTTCTACTGGTGTCTGCCGTGCTGGCTGCTATTCGCGGGTGTTAAGGTACTGCGTCCGAACGAAGCACTTGTGCTGACGCTGTTCGGTCAGTACATCGGCACACTAAAAGGAGAGGGCATCTTCTTTGTCAACCCGTTCTGCTCAGCAGTGAATCCGGCGGCTGAGTTCGCGTTCGTCAAAGCTGCTGAGGAGGCAGCGGACGCGGCTAAGTCGGGCAGCAAGTTGTCGTCCGGCCGGATTTCGACCGGTTCGGGGCGTGGCAAACGGCTCTCGCTCAAAACCATGACGCTCAACAACGACAAGCAGAAGATAAACGATCTGCTCGGCAATCCAATTGTCATTGGGATTGCGGTTATCTGGCATATCGAAGATACGGCAAAGGCTGTGTTCGCGGTGGATAATTATCAGGAATTCCTGTCTATTCAGTCGGATGCGGCGCTGCGCAACACCGTACGCCTGTATCCGTATGACGTATCCGAGGCGGGCGACGAAAAGAGCCTGCGTGGATCGTCGCAGGAGATAGCGGGTGTGTTGGCGGAAGAGATTCAGAAGCGCGTCGCGTGTGCGGGCCTGAAAGTAGAGGAAGCGCGTATCACGACGCTGGCCTACGCACCGGAAATCGCAGCGGCGATGCTTCAGCGTCAGCAGGCCAGCGCGGTTGTGGACGCACGAAAGATGATTGTCGAAGGTGCGGTCGGCATGGTAGAGATGGCGCTGGACGAGCTCAGTCGCAAGCAGGTAGTCGAGCTGGATGACGAGCGAAAGGCACAGATGGTATCCAATCTGATGGTTGTCTTGTGCGCGGGAAAGGATGCGCAGCCGGTTGTCAATTCCGGTTCAATCTATTAAAATAGAAAGAGAAAAAGGAGCGACGGGAATGATCCTCGATTTTCTGCTCAGCCTGATGGCAGACGGCGCGGTAGCCGGTGCGCAGTCCCGACACATTCCCAAAATGCTGCGTATAGTTCTTGCGGTGCTAATTGTGTTGTTTATGCTTTTGGTCGGTGGATTTATGCTGCTATGTGCGGTAGCGATAGATGGGGAGATCGAGATGCGGCTGGTTTGCGGGGGGCTCGCAATACTGTGTTTGGGTTATTTGGTGTTTTTTATTCGTGGTGTGTGGCGCACCATGCGGTAAAAAATGAGGATAAGGAGGTGCGGACGTGGCAGACAAGGAAAAAGCGAAAAAGCAGGTGCCGCTGCGGCTGTCCGCCTCGCTTTATGATGAGATTGCCCGCTGGGCGGAGGATGAGTTTCGCTCGGTCAACGGACAGATCGAATATTTGCTGACCGAGGCAGTGCGTTGCCGGAAAAAACAAGGCCCGAAGGAATGAACTTGCAGCCGCATGGGTATTCCCACTTGCGTCTTGGTGTGGTATAATGACGGCGAACCAGTTGCAGCATGGATCAAGCTGCGGTGGCAGAAAGGAGAATATGCCATGAGCAAACGAACAAAAGCGGTTGTGGCGGCAGTGGTTGTGATTATTGTGCTGATTGCTGCTGCGTGCATTTACGGATATATGTCTGGACGGCAGACACCGGAGCAGAATGAGCAGCCGAACCAGACAGTTGAGCCGGATACGCCGAATGGACAGGATACACAGGATAATCAGCAGACCACGAACGACACCAAAGAGGATCCGGTGCAGCCGGAGAATCCCAATCCGGCAGGCGGGGAATCGGTAGTTGTGTATGTGCCGGATGAGCAAGGCGAAACACTGACACCGGTCGGAACGGATGCGGTGGATGATTCGGATCAGGCGCTGGTGGATGCGCTGATCACCGCAGGATCGCTGCCCGCAGGGGCGGTGGTGCAGTCTTCCTCGACGGCAGACGGCGTACTGACAATAGATATGAACGCGGTGTATGGCGATGCAGTACGCTCCTCCGGCACCACGGGAGAAAGCCTGCTCATCTATTCGCTGGTCAATACCTTTGTGCAGGCGCGTGGCGTCAATAGTGTTCTTATTACAGTGGATGGTGCACCGCTGGAAAGCGGGCATGAGATTTACGATTATCCGCTGGAAGCAACCAATTGATAGAACGCAAAAAGGCTTCGGAACGAAAGTTCCGAAGCCTTTTTTAGAGTGAAGATAGAGTGGATCAATAGTTTTCGGCCTTTATCTCGAAGTAAGCCTGCGGATGTGCGCATACCGGGCATACTTCGGGGGCCTGCTTGCCGACAACGATGTGGCCGCAGTTGGAGCACTGCCAGATGCAGTCGCCGTCGCGAGAGAAGACCAGATTGCCTTCTACATTGGCCAGCAGCTTGAGGTAACGGGCCTCATGCTCTTTCTCAATTGCGCCGACCTTCTCGAAGAGGAATGCGATGTCCTCGAAGCCCTCTTCATGTGCTTCCTTGGCAAAGGTCGCGTACATATCCGTCCACTCGTAATTTTCACCGGCTGCCGCTGCCTTGAGGTTTTCCATCGTGCTGCCGATGCCTTCCAGCAGTTTGAACCAGATTTTCGCGTGTTCCTTTTCGTTATTCGCCGTCTCCTCAAAGATCTTGGAGATCTGCACATAGCCGTCCTTCTTGGCCTTGGAGGCGTAATAGGTATACTTATTGCGCGCCATGGATTCTCCCGCAAATGCGGTCTGGAGGTTTGCTTCCGTCTTGCTTCCCTTCAAATTTGCCATAATCACATGCTCCTCACATTTTAGTATTTTTCAGACAGATTTCGCTGTCGGAAATCACACTGCTTCTGTCCGACAATCTTGGCAAATGCCCTCGAACAGAATGTCATATCGCTGCACTTCCACGCCGGAAGCATCCTCAACTTGATCAATCAGGTTGGGAATGTGCGGCATATGCACATCAGATACCGCACCGCATTTCTCACAGCGCACGTGATAATGCTCGCTGGTGTTGAAATCAAACCGATCGGCACCGTTCGGCATAGCTACACGGCGAATTTCCCCTTGTGAAGCCAACTGGTTCAGATTGCGGTATACAGTAGCCTTGCTGATGGAAGGATGCTCCGCCGCGACGGCAGCATACACGGTATCCGCAGTGGGATGATCGTGCATGTGCAGAACGGTCTGCAAAACGATTTGACGTTGCACCGTATTTCGGGTCTGCATGCTGTCACCTACTCTCTAATAGTATAAGATATTAATTAGAGTATATATATAATCTATGCACTTGTCAAGCACTTTATGGAAAATCCAATCGCATTATCTTATAGAACATAGAGAAAAACCATCAAATAGTGGCATACGCTGCCTGCAATAACGAACAAATGAAAGATTTCATGAAATCCGAACAGCGCGGTAGGATTTGGATACTTGGCGATGTAGATTACGCCGCCAATCGTATAGAGGATACCGCCTGCGGCCAGCAGAGTGATGGCAGGAGCGGGCATGGAGAGGACAACGTCGAAATCCACTACGATTGCCCAACCCAGTACCAGATACAGGGCGGTACCTAAAAAACGCGGCGCATCAATCCAGATAAGTTTTACAGCGATACCTGCTGTGGCAATCAACCAGATAAAAGCGAGGAAAATATAATTATGCGGCGGACGCATGTAGCAAAGCACAATAGGGGTATAGCTGCCTGCAATCAGCACGTAAATCATGCTGTGGTCAAGTTTTTTGAGACGGCGCAGGGTTTGTTCATCCCGGCAGGAGTAGTGATAAACACTGCTGGCAGAATACAGTCCGATAAGTGAAAGGCAAAAAACAATAACCGAAGTCGCTATCTGACCGTTGGCCGTATCGGTAGTCAGCATGCGGAGCAACATGGCCAATAGTCCTATTCCGCTCAGTACCGCTCCGATAAAGTGCGAATAACTGGAAAATGGCTCTCGTGCCTTGAGGAAAACACGCGGCATATAGATTCCTCCTTCTATTAATATAGTTTTAATAACTACTTCATATTTAATATAATACTATATATGTGAGAGAGAATGCAATAGTTTTTTGTACAGTTATTGTGTCCTGCAGGCAAAAAAATACACCTACAAAATTGCAGGTGTATTGATACGGTATGATTTATGCGGTTACCATAACGGTTTGGGAGATGCCGTCCCAAGCGACTAGAAAGCCGCACAAATCGCCCAAACTTCTGAGTTTATAGTAGGTGTGGCCATCAATATTGTACGCGGCAACCATATGCAGCGAGCCATCAGCAAAGGTTGGCTCGATCAGAGACTGCACGGTGCGCCTTTCGCCGGACATCGGCTTATTTTCCTTTCCGGTTGGCGTATAGGGGGAAAAAGACTTAAGTTCCACTTGTTTTACATTTTGGTTCCACTGTACGTCAAAGCTGCTTTGCGTATCCTTGAGTAGCATTGCGACATCGCGCACGCGTACATAGTTGTTGCCATCAATTTGATACGCTGGCAGTATGGTGGTGTTGCCATTGACCGACACATTGGCAATCGCAGGGGTAGCGACAGATGTTTGGCGAAGCAGGGAGGAAACCGACTGCTGCATGGTGATGCGATAGCGGGGCATCTGGTGGAGAGAAGCCGCAGGATTGGCTTTGCCTGTCCTGGTCAGCGTGCTGACCAATATGCCATTTTCGTTCAAAAGCGGCTGCATCCAACTGTCATACGCGCCAAAGGGATAGGAGAAGTAAAGTACTTTCTGCTGTCCAGTATGCTGTGTTATCAACTGAATACTGGTTTGTAGGTCGCTGCCCACACGCAGGCGATAGGCTTTTGCTGATTCGCCGGATAAACGCATCACACCATTGATACCGTTCGGTGCATTGTAGCCGTTGTACTGTGGATTATGCAGATTATAAGTATGTGATCCGATTTCCACGATACCGCTGGAAACCATTTCCGCGATCTCTTCCCAAGTCAGAGAATTAGACGGTGCATCGGTCGTGGTTGCTAAATGAATGTTGTGGCCTATCACGGAGATGGTTGCTTTCATGCCGGTGCTTTGCAAAACCGGATAGGCATATTCGTAATTGGAGTGATAGCCGTCATCAAAAGTGATCATAATGGGCTTTGCCGGCAATTGTTGCTTACTCTGTGTGATTGCAACCAGCTCCGCCGGCAACAGCGGCGTAAAACCGAACTCCTGTAGGAACTCCATATCCAGCCGGAAACGATCCGCTGTGATGGTCATGCTGTTGGTCCGTCCCGGATCGTTTGTTAAATCATGATACATCAAAATAGTTAAGCTGTTGTTGGCCGATGCAGCGCCGGCTGTTCCCAGCGTAGACAAAGTCACCATAAAAAAGAGAGTGATAATCGCTGCAGCTCTTTTGATAAGCACCATTCTCACCGTATCCTCCTACCCTTTCCAAAGCATTATACCAGCTTTTTTCAATGCTGTCCACTTTTCCGCCCCTTGCATGCCGGTGCTGGAAGGATTATAATGAGGAGGAAATGAGGTGAATATCATGCCTGATTTTAGCAATGTCATTGAACGGGTTTTTTCGGATCAGGACATTATGCCCGCGGATGTGCCGCGGCTTGATTTATATATGGATCAGGTTTTGTCGCTGTTCGATCAGCACCTGTCTGCGGATAAGCGGAATCCGTCAGATAAGCTGCTGACCAAAACAATGGTGAATAATTATGTAAAAGAGGGGCTCATGACCCCGGTTCGCGGCAAAAAATATACCCGGCAGCAAATTATGCAGCTGCTTTGCGTATATCATTTGAAGCAAAATCTGCGGTTGAGCGATGTGAAGGCGCTGACCGGACGCGATGATGTGGACTTTGAGGCCTGCTATGCGCATCTGCTGGAGGATAAAATGAAGATCCGCCAAAGCGTTCCGCCGATGCTGGATGCGTTCCTGCCTTATGATTCGGACGATCCAAACGGACGGCTGATGCTGTGTCTTGCGCTCAGTGAAATTGCTTCTTATTTGCGTCGTTTATGCGAAAGTGTAGTTGATGCAATTGACGAACAGAGCGGAGGAAAATAAAGATGTCCATTGAAAAAGCAAAGAATTGGCTGCGGCAATTTGGCGCGGCGGAACGTGTGCAGGAATTTGATACCTCCTCGGCCACGGTCGAGCTGGCAGCGCAGGCGGTCGGCTGCGCGCCCGCACGCATTGCGAAAACGCTGTCCTTTCGCACCGGGGACGGCGTCATTCTGATTGTTGCTGCGGGTGATACCAAAATCGACAATCCAAAATATAAGGCCCGTTTTGGCTGCAAGGCGAAAATGCTTGCCTTTGAAGAGGTCGAGCCAGAAATCGGCCATGCGGTTGGCGGAGTCTGTCCCTTTGGCATCAAGGAGGGTGTGACGGTGTTTCTGGATGAATCCCTTCACCGCTTTGAGACTGTGTTTCCTGCCTGTGGGTCCGCCAATTCTGCAATCGAGCTGACGATTCCGGAGCTGGAGAAGTTCTCCGGATATAAGGCTTGGGTGGACGTGTGCAAGGGATGGCGGGAGTAACCGTTTCGTTGGCGCAGTTCGGCGCCTGTGAGGACAAACTGGATAACCTGCGCAGGATACAAGACTATGCACAGGAAGCAAAGGAATTTGGCGCATCTATGCTGTTTCTGCCGGAATACAGCATGTTTTATGCAAAAATGAACAGGCGGTCACGCAATGTCCAGGCGGCGGAGACGCTGGATGGCCCGTTTGTTTCCGCGCTGTCGCAGATGGCCCGGCAGTACGGCCTGTGGATCACCGCAGGCATGTATGAACGGACGGACCGACTACCGTACAATACGGTTGTCGTCATGGCTGCGGACGGCACACTGCGCGGTGTACACCGCAAGCAGCGGCTGTATGATGCCTTCGGCTATCGGGAGTCCGACGAATGTCGGGCAGGAGAACGCCCTTTTCAGCCGGTGGATACACCGGTCGGTCGGCTGGGGCTGATTACTTGCTATGAATTGCGTTTCCCGGCGTTAGCTGCTGCGCAAAAACAGGCCGGAGCGGAAGTATTATTGGTCCCTGCGGGCTGGACGGACGGCGCCAATAAGGTGCTGCATTGGCGCACGCTGCTTTGCGCGCGTGCAATTGAAAACAGTATACCCGTGCTCGGTGTCGACCAATATTCGCAAGCCTGCTTCATCGGCCACAGCGCGGCTTTCGCAGCGGATGGACAAATACTTGGCGCGCTGGAAAAAGAGGAAGGCCTGCTGACTATCACAATTTAAAGGAGAACGAGTATGCAATTTGATCCCACGTTATATGTTATTACGGACAGCACATACCATACGACAGAGACTTTGCTGCACGCGGTTGACCGGGCCTGTGCGGGCGGTGCAACGCTGATCCAGCTGCGTGAAAAGGACACGGGCGGACGGGATTATCTGACGCTTGCGCAGCAGGTTAAGACAGTCACTGACCGCTGGAATGTGCCCCTTATTATCGATGACCGCGTGGATGTAGCCATTGCCTGCGATGCGGCTGGGGTGCATGTCGGCGCAAGCGATCTGCCGGTGGACGTATGCCGCAAGCTGTTGGGGGCGGATAAAATCGTCGGTGCGACCGCGAAAACCGTGGAAGCTGCGCAGGCGGCCTATGCGGATGGTGCGGATTATCTCGGTACGGGTGCGATTTATCCGACTACTACGCATGTCACGACCAAGCTCACACCGGTTTCCACGCTGGATGAAATTTGCCGTGCCGTACCCATTCCGGTGGTTGCGATTGGCGGTTTGAATGCGGACAATATGGAGGTGCTGGTAAACAGCCCAATTGCGGGCATTGCGGTGGTTTCCGCTGTGATGAAAGCCGAGGACCCTTGCGCGGCAGCGGCACATATCAAAGAAAAGTTTTTAGCAATGCAGAATCATTGATGGGAAAGCATAAGAAAAAGGCTTCGGAGCGAAGCGTCCTTCCAGATAAAGATGTTTTATGGTTGTAAGATTGGCCCCAGGATGTTACGGCATCCTGGGGCCGTTTTGTTATGCCTGGCCGATAAAATTGAAGTAAATATCAACCTGCTGGGTGTAATGCTTTTTCTTGCACCGCCCGGAGCGCTCGTGTACCTCAATGCGCTGGATAAACGCCCGTACCAGTTCCGGCGTCAGTTCCGTAATGTCGGTATACTTATCCACTAGCCTGCGGAAGCGGTTGGCGTTCAAGAGTATGTCCTGTCGGTTGGCAATCTCATTTCTGAGCGTTTCCGCCTTTTCCTCCAGCTCCGCCTTCTCCTGCTCATAGCCCTGCACCAGCGTTTGAAATTGCCCATCGGAAAGATGACCAAGGGCCAGTTCTTCAAAGGAGCGGCGGAACAGCGTTTCCAAATCCTTCAGCCGCCGTTCCCCTTATCCAGTTCCTGCTGCTTTGCTGCAAGCTCTTTTTTCGCCCTGCTCTGGTGGCTGTTGGTGAGTTGCTGGAACAGCTCGTCCCAGTGCTCCCTTGCCTCAATGGACACCCTCCGAATCTCGCTCAGCACGATCTGCCGCAGATCGGCTACCTTTATGGTGTGGGGCGTGTAGTCCTCCTTATGGCAGTGGTACTTGCCGCAGACGAAGGTGTAACGGTTCTCATTCCAGCTCCCGCACCGGCAGAAATAATGCCGTGAACCGCAGTCCTTGCAGTACATCAGCCCGGAGAGCATATCCTGCTGTCCCAGCTTGGTGGGCCTCCGTTTGCCCTGCCGCACCCGCTGGACGATCTCCCAAGTGTCTAGGTCGATTAATGGCTCGTGGGTCCCCTCAAAGCGGAGTATCTTGTCCGGCGGGTTCAGAAGGCTCTTTTACTGGTGTCACGGGCGTGCCACTCGTTGAATAAATCCCGTACAGCGATGCTGTCATCAATGCCGTTGATGGTGTCCACGCCGTCGTTGATGGCGATATAGCGGACGTGATGCTGGGCGAAGGTTTCTTCCAGAAGAATGCCCACCACCAGCCGGTTGAACTGAACCAGTAAAAACGGACAGTGACAAATACCCCCTGATGTAGGAAAATAAAACTACATCAGGGGGTATCGCTATGTGCAAGAGAAAATATACGCATCTTAAAATTTGGGAAGCCGAGATTGTCGAGATGAAAAAA
>DXEF01000045.1 GCA_019115085.1 Candidatus Agathobaculum pullicola
ACCTCCACCTTGGCAAGGTGGCGCTCTACCAGATGAGCTACAGCCGCATATATTTGGTGCCTCCGGGCGGAATCGAACCACCGACACGGGGATTTTCAGTCCCCTGCTCTACCGACTGAGCTACAGAGGCATTCACAGCACGAGATATAGTATAATCGAAACTTGGAGAAAAGTCAACTATAAATTTTCCTTTTTTTCATTTGGTTGCGGAACGGTGTGAGGGCATGGTATGATAGACCAAGCGAAAGGAGCGTGTACCATGCGAATTTGGACGGGCCGCGCGGCAAGCGGCAAAACAACGGCGATTCTGCGGGAAATTGCGGAAGCCTGCCGAAAGGGCGAGGGGAAACAGGTTCTTCTGGTTCCGGAACTAAACTCGCATCAGATGGAGCGCCGGCTTGCCGAGGCCACGGAAAACCATGGCGCGCGCACTGCCGAGGTGCTGACATTTTCGCGTCTGGCCGACCGTGTTTTTTCCGAGGTTGGTGGGCTGGCGCAGCAGATGCTGACCCCCGCAGGGCAGCTCCTTACTTTACAAGAAGCAGCGCGTCGTGTGCAGGGTGGTCTTTCGGTCTGGAGCGGTCTTGCGGACAAGCCCGAACTGCTGCGCGAGACGCTGCGGCTGGTGGATGAGTGCAAAACCTGTGCGGTTTCGCCCGAAATGCTGTTCGATGCAGCGCAAGAGAGCGAGGACGCGGCGCTTTCCGCGAAGTTGTCTGACTTAGCGCAGCTGCTGACCGCTTATGAGCGTCTTTGTGAGCAGTCGCTTCCCGACCCGCGTGACCGTCTGACCCATCTGCGCGACCGTCTGCCCGAAAGCCATGTACTGACGGGGGCACAGGTGTATCTGGATGGTTTCCTCGGTTTTACCGTACAGGAACTGACCGTAGTGGAGGCGATGCTGTCGGCGGGCGTACCGCTGTCGGCAGCCGTGACCTGCGATTTGTCGCAGCCGGAGATTTTTGTGACCGGCTGCAAGACGGTCAAGACGCTCACCCGTATGGCAAAGCGGCATAATCAACAGGTGGAACGGATAGAATTGGGCGCCAGCTGCCTGTCCCGCCCGGCGGGATTGGCGGCGGTGGAAGCGGAAAGCCTGTTGCCTGTGCACGGCGTGCACGAGGAGGCAGGCGAGGGCGTGCGCCTGTACGCGGCGGCCTCACCCTTTGACGAGTGTGAGCATGCAGCGGCCTATATCCGTCGCAAGGTGCGCGACGAAGGTGCGCGCTACCGGGATTTCGTGATTGCGGCGCGGGATATCGAGCCGTACAGCGCGGCTTTGGCGATGGCAATGGCACGGTATGATGTGCCGGTGTTTCTGGCGGAAAAGCCCGACCTGCTATCCCGCCCGCCCATGGCACTGGTGATGGGGGCATTGGAGGCGGTGCGTACGGGCTTCCGGTATGAGGAAATGTTCGGCTGCCTCAAGACCGGATTGACCAGCCTGACGCGCGATGAGGTCGACCGGTTGGAAAACTATGTGCTGACATGGAACATCCGCGGCGGCGCGTGGGAACGCGACTGGACCGAGCATCCGGACGGATACGGTTTGCCCATCCATGAGGATATACGCGCGGAGCTGGCCAGCCTGAATACTTTGCGGGCACGGGCGATTGCGCCGTTTGCTGTTTTGCGCGAGCGTCTGAAGGGTGAAAACCCCGCCTCTGACTGCGTGCGCGCACTGTATGATTTTCTGCTTGCGGTGGACGCGCCGCAGCGCATGGCGGACCGTGCCGCCGCACATGAACAGGCGGGACGGTTGCAGCTGGCGGACGAGTACCGGCAGTTGTGGGAGATTTTAGTCTCCGCGATGGAGCAGTTTGCGTGGGTGTGCGGGGAGACCTTGCTCACCGCCGAACGGTTTGCGCAGCTGTTCCGGCTGGTGCTGGGGGAGTACGACGTCGGCTCGATTCCGGTTTCGCTCGACCGTGTGACCTGCGGCAATATCGAGCGTGTTTGCGGCGAAACCGTCAAATATGTGATTCTGCTCGGTGTCAACGACGGGCTGATTCCGAAAACGACGGCTTCTACCTCGCTGCTGAGCGATATGGATCGGGATAAGATGGACGCGCTGGGCGTGGAGCTGAAAGCCTATGGTGCGGAGCGGTTGCTCATGGAGCAGGAAACACTGTACCGCGCGCTGGCGTGCCCGTCGGAGGAGCTGCTGCTGTCCTATCACACCGCAGACGCTGCGGGCGGCGAGACGCGGCCTTCGTACTTCATCGGCACGGTACGCAGCCTGCTTCCCGCAGTGCCACTGGACGCGTATCAGGCACAGTCGGTACGCGACCGCCTACAGGCCGAACGCCCGGCGGTCGAACTGGCGTGTGCCTATTTATCGGGCGACCGTTCGCCCGCCGTGCGCGCGGCCTATGATTTCTATGAGGATGACGAGCGGGTGCACCGCGCGTCGGTCCAGCGGCGCGGGCGCGGTCCGCTGGAAAATCTGCATACTATCGAGGGACTGTACGGCAAACACCTGAATTTGACTGCGTCGCGGGTGGACACCTTTTATTCCTGCCGGTTTGCGTTTTTCATGCAGTACGGCCTCAAGGCCAAGCCGCGCAAGGTAGCGCGGTTCGATGCGCTGGAAACCGGCACATTCCTGCATTATGTGCTTGAGCATGCGCTTGCCGAGCTGGGAAAAACCGAGGGCGGCGCGGCGGCTGCCGACGAGGCAACCGTTCGGCGCGTGTGCCGCGCGGTTGTGCGGCAATATGTGCGCGAGGAACTCGGCGGACTGGAGACGCGCACGGCGCGCTTTCGCTATCTGTTCGGACGGCTGGCCCGCACGGCAGAGCAGATTCTGCAAAACGTACTGGAAGAACTGCGCGTGTCCGACTTTGAACCCATCGACTATGAGGTGGATTTCTCGCGCGGGGGCGATTTGCCGCCCGTCACATGTGAGGATGCGGATGGCGACGTGTCGCTGTCCGGTAAGGTAGACCGCGTGGATGGTTATATCAAAAACGGGCGGCTGTATCTGCGCGTGATGGACTACAAGAGCGGGAAAAAGTCGTTCTCCTTGTCGGATATTTGGTATGGGCTGAACATGCAGCTGGTCATTTATCTGTATGCCTTGCAGCAGGAAGGACTGGAACGCTACCGCGCGCGGCTGGAAGCCGAACTGAATGAAATCGTGCCGGCCGGCGTGCTGTATGTGCCGGTGCGCGACGCGCTGCCGGATGCCGCGCGCGACACGGACGAGGACGCCTTGCGCGCCTTGCGCGACAAAGCGCTGCGCCGCAGCGGTCTGCTCAGCGACGACATGGAGTTGCTTGACGCGATGGAGCACGGGCTGGAAGGTGACGGCCGTTTTCTGCCGGTGTCGGTCAAGGTGAAAAAGGGCGAGGATGTGCCGACGCTTGCGGCCAAAAGCGCGGTGGCCGATTTGGAGAAATTCGGCAGACTCGCGCGATACACGCATAAAAAATTGCTCGAAATGGGCAAAGAGCTGCGTGCAGGCAGCGTAACCGCCGACCCTTGCAAAAAGGATAAGCAGTCGAGTTACTGTGACTGGTGCGATTTCCGCGCAGCCTGCCGCTTTGATGAGACAGCGGGAGACAAGGCGCGCTTTTTAAAACATCTGACAGACGAAGAATTCTGGCAGCAGGCAGGAGGTGAGTGACGTGCCGCAGTGGACCAAAGACCAGCAGACCGCAATCCAAAACCGGGGCGGTACTCTGCTCGTCTCGGCGGCGGCGGGTTCGGGCAAGACCGCCGTGCTGGTCGAGCGGGTGCTCACCCGTCTGACCGACCCGGAAAACCCGGTGGATATCGACCGGCTTCTGCTGGTGACCTTCACCAATGCCGCCGCCGCCGAAATGCGTGAGCGTATCGGGGCTGCGCTGGCGCAGGCGGTTGCGCGCGACCCGCAGGACACTCGTCTGCGCCGACAGTTGTTCTTGGTGCATCGCGCCAAAATCACAACTGTTCATGCGCTGTGTTTGTCGCTGGCGCGGGAGCAGGCCGCGGCGCTCGGCATTGCGCCGGATTTCCGCCTGATGGACGCGCAGGAGGGAAAAATCCTGCGCACCGAAGTACTGGAAGAGGTGCTGGACGCGGCGTATGAGCGCGGCGAGGCGGGCTTTTTCGCGCTGTGCGATTTGCTGACCGCGGGGCGGGACGACAAAAAACTGGGTGACGTGATTTTGAGCACATACGAAAAGATTCAGGCGCATCCCGACCCGCGTGTCTTTCTGGAAACCGTGCGGCAAGGGCTGTGCGCGGACGGCATGGACACGCCGCACGCGGCGGTGCTGCTCACACAGGCACGCGCGGCAGCCGAGCACGGCGCAGCCTTCCTGCACATGGCGGTCGATGCCGTAACCGGCATTGATGAGCTGTATGACACCTATCTGCCCGCGCTGACGAGCGATCTGAACCAAGCCGAGCGCCTGCTGGATGCGCTGCACGGCGGCGATTGGAATGCCTGCGTGGAAGCGGCGCAGTCGATTACATTTGACCGGCTGAAAGCCGCGCGCAAATTCGAGGACAAGGCGTTTCTGGAGGAGATAAAAGCCCTGCGTGAGGAGTGGAAAACGGTCGCCAAAACAATTCGGGAGAAGTGGCTGACCGTGTCGGCGGAGGAAGCGTCCTACGACCGCACGTTGACCGCGCCCGCTTTATCCGCGCTGATTGATATGGTAAATGCGTTTGAACAGGCGTTTTCCGATGCCAAGCGCGCGCGCAATGCGGCGGATTTTAACGATTTGGAGCATTTTGCCGTGCGACTGCTGTATGATGGCGCACAGCCTTCCTCGCTCGCGCGCACACTTAGCCAGCAATATGCTGAAATCGCAGTGGACGAATATCAGGACACCAACGCGGTGCAGGACGCGATTTTTCGCGCGCTGTCGCAGGAGGAGCGAAACCTGTTTCTGGTTGGTGATGTGAAGCAGAGCATTTACGGCTTTCGTCTGGCCGATCCGTCCATTTTCCTGCAAAAGTATCATGCCTTTGCCGACGCGGATGAGGTGCAGGACGATGCGCCGCGCCGTGTGGTGCTTGGACAGAACTTCCGCTCGCGCGGGGCGGTGCTGGATGCGTGTAATTATCTGTTTTCAGCTGTGATGGGCGAGACGGTCGGCGATTTGCAGTATACCGACCGCGAAGCATTACATCTTGGCATGGACTATCCGGACGCGGGGCATGCGCGGTACAAAACCGAGGTGCTGCTGCTCGACGCGGCGGGATTGGGTGAGGACGAGGATGCGCCGGATAAAACCTCTCTCGAAGCGCGGCTGGTCGCGTCCCGCATCCGTGCATTGCTGGATGAAGGATTTCCGGTCTTTGACAAGGAGACAGGCGCGCTGCGGCCGGTCACGCCGGGCGATATCGTCATTCTGCTGCGCTCGCCGGGACCGCGTGCGCAGGTATTCATCGCAGCACTCGAACAGGCCGGACTGACTGCCGGCGCGGAGGAGCGCGGCGGATTGCTGGGCACGGCTGAGGTAGGCACGATGGTGTCGCTGCTGGCGGTCATTGACAACCCGCGGCAGGATGTGGACCTCATCGGCGTGCTGCGCTCTCCGTTGTTCGGATTTACCGAACAGGAATTGGCCGACATTCGGCTGATCGACCGACACATCAGTTTTTACGATGCACTGGTTGCCTCGCGTGAGCAGTTTGATAAGGTCGAACTGTTCTTACAGCAGCTGGACGATTTGCGCACCTTCGCGTGCGACCAGCCGGTGTATCGATTGCTGTGGGAGATTTACGACCGGACGGGGGCGCTCGGTTTGTATGGTGCGCTGCCCAATGGCGCGCAGCGGCAGAGCAATCTGCTGGCGTTTTTTGAGCGGGCGCGCGCCTTTGAAGCGCAGGGCTATCGCGGGCTGTTCGCCTTTGTGCGCTTGCTGCGCGGCATGCAGGAGACAGGGGAGGACTTCCAGACGGTCGGTGCGGAGACGACAGGCGGCGCGGTGCGCATTCTGTCCATTCACAAGTCCAAGGGTCTGGAATTTCCAGTGGTAATTGTGGCAGGCTGTGCCGGTCAGTTCAACGAAATCGACTTACGTGAGCCAGTGCTGGTTCATAAAGAGCTGGGCTTTGGCTCGAAGTGCCGTGATTTGGAACGCGGCATCCAATATGATACGATCGAGCGAACCGCGGTTGCGGTGCAGCAGCGGCGCGAAATGGTCAGCGAAGAGCTGCGCGTGCTGTACGTCGCGCTGACGCGCGCGCGGGAAAAGCTGATTATCACCGCGGCAAGCGGGACGCTGGAAAAATCACTGCAAAAGTGGGCGCAGTGGGCAGCGCTCGACCGGCTGCCGCAGTACGCCATGGGCGCGGTGCGTGCGCCGCTGGCATGGATTGTCGCGCCGCTGCTGCGGCATCCTGCGGCGCGTGCATTGAAGGAAGCCTATGGGCTGGAGGTGCCCGAGCACGGCACGGACTGTGATGCGTTTATTCTGCGGGTGTTCCGGCCGGATGAGGTTGCCGAGCCTGCGCTGCCCGAGGTGCTGCGCTTTGCCGAGGCAGATACGCAGGGCTACACCGTACAGCCGTATTTGCAGTACCCGAATGCTTTTCTGTCCGAGCTGCCCAGCAAACTGACCGCGACCGGTTTGGGTCGTGGCTACCGCGCGGACGAGGCTGCCGAGCAGACGCTGCCGCCGCGCCGTGAGGTGAAGCTGCGCGCGCCGCTGTTCGAGCAGGGGCAGCGCCGCCTGACACCTGCCGAGGTCGGCACAGCGCACCATCTGTTCATGCAGTTTTGCGATTTTGATGCGGCGGCGGTGCCGGGCGGTGTGGAGCGCGAACGGCAGCGGCTGGAAGAGGCGAGACTGCTGTCGCCCGAGCAGGCGGCGGCAATCGACCCGAGAAGAATCGAGGCGTTTTTCACATCCGACTTATACCGCGGCCTGATGGCGGCGTATCCGGTGCGGCGGGAGTTTAAGTTTTCCGTGCTGGTGTCGGCGGCGCGGTATTATCCGGTGGCGGAGCAGGCGCCCGAAGAGAAGGTGTTGCTGCAGGGCGTCATCGATTGTCTGATTGACACGCCGGAGGGCTTTGTCATTTTGGATTTTAAAACCGACAGGGTGACCGAAAATGGTCTTGCCGCCCGCGCGTCGCAGTACCGCGCCCAGATGCAGGCTTATATGCTGGCGGTGCGCGAAATTTTTGTGCGGCCGGTTTGCCGATGCGTATTGTATTTCTTCCATAATGGTTTGAGCTGGACAATGCAGGACAGTTAAGATTGCGTTAAAAACGCCGGTGTTCTGTTGACAGTGTGCAGAGAAAATGCTAACCTGATAGCGAAAAAAGCAAGGGATACCGGCGACGGCCGGACGATTCCGCCAGTATTGGAAAGCCCATAACATTCATTCCTCATTTCCAAAAGGGAGAACCGCGGTTTGATAAACTGCGGTTCTTTCTTTTTGCGCTTTTGCATAACGGGCGGCAGACAAATAAGCGCAAAATCCGTCACATGCCCGCTTTACTTTGTTCGGTAAAAAGGATATAATAAAAACTAATATACAATCCGGAAAACAGGAATGAAGAAAAGGAGTAACTTTATGGCATATTATTTCAGTGAACCTTCGCATACGTTCAACGAATATCTGCTTGTGCCGGGATATTCCTCCGCGGAGTGTATTCCGGCCAACGTCAGCCTTCGCACTCCGATTGTCAAGTATCGTAAGGGAGAGGAATCGGCGCTGTATGCCAATATCCCGATGGTTTCGGCTATCATGCAGGCGGTTTCGGATGACCGCATGGCGATCGCACTGGCACAGGAAGGCGGTATCTCCTTTATTTACGGTTCGCAGACGATTGAAAGCGAAGCGGCCATGGTGGCCCGTGTCAAGAGCTACAAGGCAGGCTTTATTGTGTCTGATTCCAATCTGCGCCCGGAGCAGACGCTCGCGGATGTCTTGGAGCTGAAGGCAAGGACCGGTCACTCGACGATGGCAGTTACAGAGGACGGTACGGCAAACGGCCGTCTGCTCGGCATCGTCACCAGCCGTGATTATCGTGTTTCCCGTATGGAGCGCGATGTGCGGGTATCCGAGTTTATGACGCCGTTTGATAAACTGGTCACCGCCCCGGCGGATACCACGCTCAAGACGGCAAATGACATCATCTGGGATCATAAGCTCAATTCGCTGCCGCTGGTGGACGAGGAGCAGCATCTGGTCTATATGGTGTTCCGTAAGGACTATGACAGCCATAAGGCGAACTCGCTGGAGCTGCTCGACAAGCACAAGCGTTATGTTGTCGGCGCGGGCATCAATACCCGAGACTATGCCGAGCGCGTGCCGGCGCTGGTGGAGGCCGGTGCGGACGTGCTGTGTATCGATTCTTCCGAGGGTTTTTCCGAGTGGCAGAGCCGCACGCTTGCGTGGATTCGCGAAAACTACGGTGATAGTGTGAAGGTCGGCGCGGGCAACGTGGTCGACCGTGAGGGCTTCCGTTTTCTGGCGGATGCAGGCGCGGACTTTGTTAAGGTCGGCATCGGCGGCGGCTCTATTTGCATCACCCGCGAGCAGAAGGGAATTGGCCGCGGTCAGGCGACGGCGCTGATCGAAGTGGCCGCCGCGCGTGACGAGTATTATCTGGAAACCGGTGTGTATGTGCCGATTTGCTCGGACGGCGGCATTGTGCATGACTATCACTGCACGCTGGCGCTGGCGATGGGCGCGGATTTCCTGATGCTCGGCCGCTATTTCTCGCGCTTTGACGAATCTCCGACCAACAAGGTTAACATTAACGGCAGTTACATGAAGGAATACTGGGGTGAAGGCTCGTCTCGTGCGCGTAACTGGCAGCGCTACGATATGGGCGGCGATAAAAAGCTGTCCTTTGAAGAAGGCGTTGATTCCTATGTGCCGTATGCCGGTTCGCTGAAGGATAACCTCGGCCTGACGCTTAGCAAGGTTCGTTCGACCATGTGCAACTGCGGTTCGCTCTCTATTCCGGAGTTCCAGAAGAAGGCCAAGATTACGCTGGTATCCGCGACCTCGATTGTCGAGGGCGGCGCGCACGACGTGTTGCTCAAGGAGACCACCACGACCAGCAAGTAAGCAAAGCTGCGTCTGAACAGATTGCCCCGTAGGCTAACTGCGGGGCAATTCTTGTGGGAAAGGGGAATGTGTGATATGGAGAGTGAGCACCGGAAAGCCATCGGTGCGCTGCTTCGCATACTGCACGGATTGGGTTATCGTGTGCGGTGCAGCGGCGGCGTTTTTCTGCGCTGGTGCGTGTTTGCGGTGGTGATTGGTCTGGTAGTCGGCGCAGTGGGCGCGGCGTTCCATCGGATGCTTGAGTGGGCGGGAGAGACGCGCGCAGCGTATCCTTGGCTGCTGTATCTGCTGCCGTTTGCGGGCGTGTTTATTGCGTTCTGGTACAGGCGGGCGGATATGCCGCTTGAGCGGGGGACAAATTTCATTCTGACCTCGGTACGGGAAAACCATCCGGTGCGGCTGCGGCTGGCGCCGAGCATTTTTGTCACCTCGATTCTGACGCATCTGTGCGGCGGTTCGGCCGGCCGTGAGGGCGCGGCGATTCAGCTCGGCGGCGCGATTTCCGGCAACATCGGACACTGGATGCGGCTGGACGATAAGGACAGCCGTACGATTACTATGTGCGGTATGGCAGCAGGCTTCGCCGCGCTGTTCGGCACGCCGCTGGCAGCGAGCGTTTTCGCTATGGAGGTTATCAGCGTCGGCGTGATGTACTATGCGGCGCTGTTTCCGTGTGTGCTCGCGTCGGTGATTGCGCATTATGTGGCGCTTGCCCTTGGCGGCGGGACGACTGAGTTTGCGCTTTCCGGTGTGCCGCAGGAGGTTGAGCCTTTGCTGCTGGTCAAGCTGGTGCTGTTCGGCGTGGCGTGTGCGGTGCTGAGCGCGGTGGTTTGTATCGCGTTTCACCATATTGGGCACCTTTTCAAAAAGTACATACCCAATCCGTATTTGTGCATAGCCATAGGCGGTCTGGTGGTTGTGCTGATGTCTTTGCTGCTCGGCACGCGAGACTATAACGGCGCGGGCATGGAGGTCATCGAGCGCGCGGTCGCGGGTGAAGCGGAGTACACGGCGTTTTTCATCAAGCTGGTGCTGACCGCCATCACCATCGGTGTGGGCTATAAGGGCGGCGAAATTGTGCCGGTACTGTTCATTGGAGCGACGTTTGGCGCAGCTTACGGCGGCTTTTTCGGGCTTGCGCCTTCGTTTGCAGCGGGACTGGGTATGACGGCAGTGTTCTGCGGCGTGACCAATGCGCCCCTGACCTCGATTCTGCTGGCGTTTGAACTGTTCGGTGGGCAAAGCCTTGCGCTGTTCGCGCTGGTGATTGCCATTTCTTATATGCTCAGCGGGTATTACGGCCTGTATAGCGAGCAAAAGATTCTGTATTCCAAACTGCGGCCGCAGTTTATCGACCGCAAGACAAAATAACATTGCTTCCGGGAGGAAAAGACATGCACGAATTTAAGGGTGCGATATTCGATATGGACGGCACGCTGCTCGATTCCATGCCGGTGTGGAAGCGGCTGACACAGGGCTATTTGGCCGAGTTCGGGCTGACGATTACAGACGAGGAGTATGCGGCGTGCGAGGGATTTTCCCAGCCGCAGGTGGCCCAGTATTTTGCAAACCGCTATCCGGAGCTGCCCGGCGGTGCGCCTGGACTGATGGAGGGAATGGATCGGCTGATTACCACACGCTACGAGACGATCGCCAAGCCGAAGGACGGTGTCATCGAATTTCTTGACGGACTGCGCCGCCGCGGGGTGAAGATGGCGATTGCGACGCTCACAGCGCGCCGTCATGCGGAAAAGGCGCTGCGTGACCGGAATATGATGGGGTATTTTGAGTTTATGCTGACCATTGAGGATGTGGGCATTTCCAAGTATCAGCCGGATATTTATTTAAAGAGTGCGGAGAAGATGGGGTTTGCGCCAGCCGATTGTATCGTATTTGAGGATGCACCCTACGCATGCGCCACGGCCAAGCGTGCAGGATTCCGGGTTTGCGGTATGGTGGAGCCTGCCTATGCAG
Source organism: Candidatus Agathobaculum pullicola (assembly GCA_019115085.1). GTDB lineage: Bacteria > Bacillota > Clostridia > Oscillospirales > Butyricicoccaceae > Agathobaculum > Agathobaculum pullicola. The sequence continues at coordinate 11,001 of DXEF01000045.1, forward strand.
CGGGGGAAAATGAACTGCGTTCGGTCAGTGATTTTGTAGTGGAACGGTCATATGACGAATTGTGCGGAAAACTGTAAGAAAGGGCTTGCAATCTCGTTTTTAATCCCGTACACTATATAGCGAGAGAAAAAAGGCGGCTGCGCCGGACATGTTCCGGTGCGGCTTCATTTTGGTTAGGGGGAATGAATTTTGGAAGAACAAAATAAGATGGGTACGGCGAGCATGGGACCGCTGATTTTCTCTATGGCATTGCCGGCGATGATCTCTATGATCATCAATGCGTTGTACAATATCGTAGACAGCATCTTCGTTGCGCAGTATTCGCAGAGTGCGCTGGCGGCGGTTTCGCTGGTGTTTCCGCTGCAAACGCTGGTTGTGGCAATCGGCGTGGGCACCGGCGTGGGCGTCAACTCGCTGATTGCGCGTCGACTGGGTGAAAAGCGCCGTCTGCATGCAAATTCGGCGGCGGAACACGGCATCGCGTTGTCCGTGATTGGCGGCATCGTGTTTCTCGTACTGGGCTTTGGCTTGTCAGGTGTGTTCGTGCGCGCGTTCGGCGCGGCGGAGGATGTTACCGTGCAGGCCATTCAGTATTCGCATATTGCGGTTGGCCTGAGCATTTTCGTTATGATTTCCATGATGTGCGAAAAGCTGCAGCAGTCGACCGGCAACATGATTATCCCGATGTGTCAGGGTTTGGCAGGTGCAATCATTAATATCATTCTGGACCCGTTGATGATTTTTGGCATTGGTCCGTTCCCGGAGATGGGCGTGCGCGGCGCGGCGCTGGCAACCGTTATCGGACAGATTTTTGGTATGCTGATCGGATTGTGGGGCGTATTTGTCCATCAAAAGGTTCTGCAGGTGAAAATGCAGGAATTTAAGTGGCGCATTCAGACGGTCAAGGACATTTATCGCGTTGGCTTGCCGGGTATTGTCATGCAGAGCGTAGTATCCGTGATGACGGCGGGCATGAATGCAATACTGATTGGTTTTTCGCAGACTGCGGTCAATGTGCTGGCAGTATATTTCAAATTGCAGACCTTTGTGTTTATGCCTGTGTTTGGCTTGAACCAGGGCGCGCTGCCGGTCATGGGCTACAATTACGGCGCGCGCAACAAAAAGCGTCTGTTCGGCGCGTATAAAATCACACTTACCGCAGCTGTCGTTATCATGTTTATCGGTCTGCTCCTGTTCCAGGTCTTTGCAGAGCAGATGCTGATGATGTTTGTGGACCGCACCGACGCGGCTGCGATCGACGATATGATCTCGGTCGGTATACCGGCCCTCAAGACCATCAGCTTGTCCTTCCTTGGCGCGGCCTTTGGTATCATCAATTCCACGCTGTTTCAGGCGACAGCCCGCGGCATGAACAGTTTGATCGTATCGGTCTGCCGTCAGCTCGTCATCATTCTGCCGGCGGCATGGCTGCTCGGGCAATGGAGGGGATTGGATGCCATTTGGTATTCGTTCCCGATTGCGGAAATTGCTGCATTTTTCATTTCGTATGTGCTGCTATGGCGTGAGTATTGCACAGAATTGCGGTATCTTGGAGCTGAAAAGGAGAGAATAATATGAAACGTATTGCAAGCTTTGAAGTCAATCATGATAAGCTCAAACCGGGCATGTATACCTCCCGCATTGACGGAGATGTGACAACCTATGATATCCGCATGGTGTATCCCAATGCGGGTACCTACATCCAGCCTGCGGCGGGACACACATTCGAGCATCTGTTTGCCACTTATGCGCGCAACTCGCGCTTTGCCGAGCATATCATCTATTGCGGGCCCATGGGCTGCCAGACCGGATTTTATTTTCTGGTGCGGGATTTGGTGCCTGCGGACGCCATTGAACTGGTGCGTGAGACGATGGATTTTGTTGCCGCTTACGAGGGCGAGATTCCCGGCGCGAGCCGTATCGAATGTGGCAACTATCTGCTGCATGATTTGGCGGGGGCGAAGGCGCTGGCTGCGTCCATGATTCCGGTACTGAAGGACTGGACGGAAGAAAATTTGGTATACGAAAAATAATGCTTGCATTTTGTCGCGTAATATGGTATCATATACTTAAAACTGCAAGAGAAATTTTGTGATTTCCCGTGGAAAGAGGTGAAACAACATGAAACAGGGCATCCATCCCGAGTACAAGCAGACCACGATCCGCTGTGCCTGCGGCAATGTCATTGAGACCGGCTCCACTAAGGAGAATATCGTCGTTGACGTTTGCTCCAAGTGCCACCCCTTCTTCACGGGCAAGCAGAAGCTGGTAGACACCGGCGGACGTGTTGATCGCTTCAAGAAGCGTTTCAATCTGGACAAGTAAGAGAAAGCCATCGAAACGGTTGCTGAAGAAGCGCGTTTCGGTGGCTTTTCCGTTTTAAACCCGCCCGCCTACATGCGGGCACGCCCCGGAGAGGGGAGGAATAACACAATGACTGAACTGGAAAATAAAACGCAGGCTGAGCGCGCGGTGCTGGTCGGGCTGTCCTGCCCGTCGTTTAACACGCAGCAAGATGCGGATGAGCGCACGATGGACGAGCTGCGCGCGCTGGCCGAGACTGCGGGCGCGGAAGCGGTCGCGATGACCTTGCAGCGCCGTCCCGCACCGGACGCGCGCACCTTTATCGGCGAGGGCAAGGCGGAGGAAGTGCGGCAGCTCGCGGAAGCCAATGAGGCGACGCTCGTGCTGTTTGACAACGAGCTGTCGCCGTCGCAGACGCGCAATCTGGAGGAATTGACCAAATGCACCGTGCTTGACCGCTCGGCGCTCATTCTGGATATCTTCGCGCAGCGTGCCCGCACGGGCGAAGGCAAGCTGCAAGTAGAGCTTGCGCAGTATCAGTATATCCTGCCGCGTCTGGCCGGCATGTGGACGCATCTGGTGCGCCAGACCGCGGGCGGCGGCAAAAGCCCGATTGGTACGCGCGGTCCGGGTGAGACGCAGCTTGAAACCGACCGCCGTCACATCCGCAAGCGTATTGACAAACTCAAAGCGGAGTTGGAACAGGTGCGGCAGGTGCGCGCGGTGCAGCGCCGTCAGCGGAAAAAGACCGAGCTGCCGTTGGTTGCCATTGTTGGTTATACCAACGCGGGCAAGTCCACGCTGCTCAACCAGCTAACCGGCGCGGGCATTGAGGCCAACGACCGCCTGTTCGATACGCTCGACCCGACCACGCGCAAAAAGCGCATTTCGGACACACAGGAAATTCTGCTGAGCGACACGGTCGGCTTTATTCGCAAGCTGCCGCACCATCTGGTCAGTGCGTTTAAGGCGACGCTCGAGGAGCTGGCGTATGCCGACCTTTTGCTGCATGTCGTGGACGTGTCGGACGAGGATTGGCGCATACAAGCCGAGACGGTCGAGGGCGTTATCGCACAGCTGGGGGCGCAGGAAATCCCGCGTCTGATGGTTTATAACAAGGCGGATAAGTGCGCGCCGGAGGCGCTGCCGTTTTTCCGTCCGGATGAAGGCGTTGCCATTTCTGCAAAGACCGGCGAGGGCATGGATGCGTTGCTGGCGACCATTGAGCATGCGCTCGGGCGCGGAAAGCATCGCGTCAAGCTGCTGATCCCCTATGCGGACGGTGCAGTGCTCGATATGCTGCACCGGGAGGCACAGATGGAATCGACCGAGTACGCGGCGGAGGGTACGCTGGTCGAGGCGATTGTGGACGATAAGACTTACGGCCGTGTGGCGGACTATCTGGTCGAGGAATAACGCGCAAACAAAGCTGCGCAAAACGGGGATACACCATGGAAAAGGACTATTTTGTGCCCTTTGCCGCGTATGGCGAGGATAAATTTGAAGAAAAACGCTCCAAGTTCACCGGACGGCTGTGGCGCGTGGAGACAGCGGAGGAAGCGGTTTCACGCATCAAGGAAATGCGCGAAACCTATTGGGATGCAACGCACAATTGCTATGCCTATATCCTGCGTGAGGGCAATGTCATGCGCTATTCGGATGACGGCGAGCCGCAGGGCACGGCGGGCATGCCGATTCTGGATGTGCTGCGGCACGAACAGCTGGAAAATTGTCTGTGCGTGGTCACGCGCTATTTCGGCGGTGTATTGCTGGGCACGGGCGGGCTGGTGCGCGCTTATACCAAGGGCGCGCAAATCGCGGTCGCGGCGGCGGGTGTGCAGCGCATGAGCCTGTTTTCGGTCGCGCTGATTGTGTTCCCATATAACCTATATGAAATGGTGCTGCATCTGCTGCCGGATTACGACTGTGCTGCCGAACAGACTGATTTCGGGGCGGATGTGACGCTGACCGTAACCTTGCCCGCAGGCGGAGAGGAGCGGCTCAATGCCGCGCTTGCCGAAGCGACCGCAGGACAGGTGTACGCTGAGGTAATGGAAACGCGCTTTATGGGAAGACGTGTAAAATAAAGTGAAAAAAATTGCCCTGAAAAAAAGGATTTTGCCGATGGAGTCGGTATAGAACAAATAGACGAATTTTTTTGATGACAGAAAGCGGGGAGGCGCGCACCGTATGACAATTCGGGAACAGCAGGAGCAGCGGGAGCACTTGACGCTGGCGTCGTGGGCGACCTTTGCGGATGGTTCTCAGGGACGGCAGCGCGAAATGGAGCCGTGCGCCTATCGCACCTGCTTTCAGCGCGACCGTGACCGTATCATTCACTCCAAGGCGTTTCGGCGGCTCAGCCATAAAACGCAGGTGTTTATCTCACCAGAAGGGGATCACTACCGCGCCCGCCTGACGCATACACTGGAGGTGTCGCAGATTGCGCGCACGATTGCGCGCGCGCTGCGGCTCAATGAGGATTTGACCGAGGCGATTGCACTGGGGCATGATCTGGGACACACGCCGTTCGGTCATGCGGGTGAGCGCGCGCTGGCGGAGGTGTGTCCGTTCGGGTTTCGGCATAATGAGCAGAGCCTGCGCATGGTGGATTTGATTGAGGACCTAAATCTGACGCAGGAGGTGCGCGACGGCATCATCTGTCATACGGGCGCGAAAAAAGCGGACACGCCCGAGGGGCGCATCATCCATTATGCCGACCGCATTGCCTATATCAATCATGATATTGACGACGCGATGCGCGGTGGTCTTATCAAAAGCGCGGATATCCCGCAGTATCTGCGCCGTAGACTGGGGGACAGCCACGGCAAGCGCATTGATACCATGGTCACGGCGATGATCGAATACGGAACGGCGCATCAGGAAATCGGCATGGATGAACAGGTGCATGACGATATGATGGAGCTGCGCCAGTTTATGTTCGACCATGTGTACCACGGCGCTGGGGCCCAGCGTGAGGAGATGCGCGCCAAGACGATGCTGCGTGGTCTGTATGAATACTTTGTAGCCCATCCGGACGAGTTGCCGGGGGATTATTTTGTGCTCATGACACGCGGGGAGCCGCTCGAGCGCGTGGTATGCGACTATATCGCGTGCATGACCGACCGATACTCGATTTCGGTTTACACAAAATTATTTATTCCGAAGAGCTGGAATAAGATTGAAGGGTAAAAAATCCGGCTATCCTACAAAGGAGGTGGGCGAATGGCGTTTGACCGTGTATTTCTGGATGAATTATCCGCGCGAAACGATATTGTGGATGTCGTGTCCCAATATGTGCATCTGAAAAAGAGCGGCGCAAATTATTTTGGCCTTTGCCCCTTCCATAATGAAAAAACGCCGTCCTTTTCGGTTTCGCCGGATAAGCAGATTTTTCACTGCTTCGGCTGTGGCGCGGGCGGCGGGGTGATTACCTTCACCATGAAGGCCGAAGGATTGGAGTTTCCCGATGCGGTGCGCTATCTGGCCGCACGCGCGGGAATGGAAGTGCCTGAACAGGGGGAGGCTGATCGACAGGCAGCCCGCCACCGCGACCGGCTGTACGCGTTGTGTAAAGACGCGGCGCGGTTTTACTATGATACACTGTGGCAGCCGGAGAACCGCGTGGCACAGCAGTATTTTCTCGGGCGCGGCTTGCACCGGCGCACGATGAACCGATTTGGGCTGGGGTATGCGCCCGACTCGTTCCACGCGTTGCTCGATGCGATGACTGCGAAGGGCTATACGCGGGAGGAGATGCTGGACGCAGGGCTGCTCAGTCGCAGCGAAAAGGGTCGTGTATACGACCGTTTCCGTGGACGCGTGATGTTTCCCATCATTGATGTGCGCGGCAATGTGATTGCGTTCGGCGGGCGCGTGCTGGATGATTCCAAACCAAAGTATCTCAACTCGCCCGAAACGCCGATTTTTCACAAGAGCCGCAATCTGTTTGCGCTTAACCTGTCCAAGACCACGAAAAACGGGTATTTTATTCTCGCGGAAGGCTATATGGACGTGATTGCGCTGCATCAGGCCGGATTTGACTGCGCGGTGGCTTCACTCGGCACTTCGCTGACCGAGGAGCAGGCGCGCATCATTGCCCGCCATACGGAGCGCATCGTGATTTCCTACGACGCGGACGGAGCGGGGCAGGCGGCGGCGCAGCGCGCGATTGACATTTTGAAAAAATGCGATTTGCAGGTCAAGGTGCTCAAAATTCCGGGCGCGAAAGACCCGGATGAGTTCATTAAGACCAAGGGGGCGGATGCGTTCCGCGCGCTTATCGAGCGCAGCGAGGACCACAACGCTTACCGACTGGAACAAATTGCAGCGAGATACGATTTGGAAGATGACGAGGCACGTGTGCTGTTTCTGCGGGACGCGGCGCGTATGCTTGCCGGTATTGAAAGCAGCATCGAGCGAGAAGTATATGCGGGGCGCGCGGCCAAGATGGCGGGCGTGACCGCCGAGGCGATGAATGTAGAGGTGCGGCGTGAGCTGAATATCCGGCGTAAACGGCAAAAGGCCGCCGAGCGGCGTGAGATTCGCTCGCCGGTCGTTATGGCGCAGCCTAAGGACCGAACGCTTGCCTATACGGATGTCAAATCCGCCAAGGCCGAGGAGAACGTGCTGCGTCTGCTGTTCTACGATCAGAAGCTGGCAGCGGGATTGGAAAAAGAATTGCCGCCGGCGTGGTTTTCCGCGCCCGTGCTGCGTAAGATATATGAGCGCGTGCTCGCGCTCGACCGGGAGGGACAAATGGTGGATATCCTGCCCTTTGAGGGGTGGCTGGAGGCAAATGAGATGAGTCTGCTGTCCGCGATTCTCGATCAGGGCATCCCACCGGGCGAACATCGACAGGAAATGCAGGAATACATAAACACGATACGAATGCAGCGCGTCAGAGAAGGGAAGATTACCGAAGAAGGTGAGGATCCGCTGCTGACCTTTGGACGAATAAAAAAACAAAACGCGGGAGGACAAACGATATGACGACAACGGGCAATGCAAACGCACCGGAGCATGCAGTGGACCAGCAGCAGGTGCTCAAGGACCTGCTGGCGCTTGGCAAGAAGAATGGACGGCTGACGCTCAAGGAGATTGCGGATGCACTGAGCCAGCTGGATATGGAAAGCGATGATATTGATAAGCTGTATGAAACGCTCGAAACCATGGGTGTTGAGATTGAAACGGAAGGCGTATTGGAAAAGGCGCTGGGTGATGACGACGACGAGGTGTTTGAGCCGGACAGCGTGGAGGAGGTCCCGGAAGAGGAGCTGATTGACACCTCCGCGATGGCGGAAACCTTTGCCATTGACGATCCGGTGCGTATGTACCTTAAGGAGATCGGCAAGGTCGATTTGCTCTCGCCGGAGGAAGAGGTGACGCTGGCCGAGCAGATGCAGAAGGGCAATGAGGCGGAAGCCCGCATTGAGGCGGAAGGCGATGCTATCCCGGCGGAAGAGCGTGTACAGCTGGACCGCGATGTGAAAATCGGCGAAAAGGCGAAAAAGCGTCTGGCCGAAGCAAACCTCCGTCTGGTGGTTTCGATCGCCAAGCGGTATGTCGGCCGCGGTATGCTGTTCCTTGACCTGATTCAGGAGGGCAATCTTGGTTTAATCAAGGCGGTTGAGAAATTTGACTCGACCAAGGGCTTTAAGTTCTCCACCTATGCGACATGGTGGATTCGTCAGGCGATTACGCGTGCGATTGCGGATCAGGCGCGCACCATCCGTATTCCGGTGCACATGGTGGAAACCATCAACAAGGTCATCCGCGTGTCGCGTCAGCTGCTGCAGGAGTTGGGCCATGATCCCAGCCCGGAGGAAATTGCCAAGGAAATGAGCATGCCGGTCGACCGTGTGCGTGATATTCTCAAGATTGCGCAGGAGCCGGTGTCGCTTGAGACGCCGATCGGTGAGGAGGAGGATTCCCACCTGGGCGATTTCATCCCGGACGATGACGCGCCCGAACCGGCTGAAGCGGCATCCTTTATGCTGCTCAAAGAGCAACTGGTTGAGGTGCTCAAGACGCTTACGCCGCGTGAGGAAAAGGTGCTGCGCCTGCGCTTCGGCATTGAGGACGGACATACCCGCACGTTGGAGGAAGTTGGCAAGGAGTTTAACGTCACGCGCGAGCGTATTCGCCAGATTGAAGCAAAGGCGCTGCGCAAGCTGCGTCATCCGTCGCGCTCGAAAAAACTCAAGGATTTCCTCAATTGATTCTGAAAAGCAAGCGTCTCCTAACATTTAGACTATATTTCACTGGGGTGTCAGATTTTTTTCTCATCAGTAATAGCATAATAAAAAGGGGTACTGACTAAACGTAAAACGTTTAGTCAGTACCCTGTCCCGCGCTGGTGTTACAATACCGGGGCGGGATTTTTTTATTTGAGAGGAAATCCTGCTTTATCACGAAAGGAGCCAACCAAAATCAAAATGAAATCAATAAGTGTGCCGATACTGGAAAATCACAATGTAATCAGCCATATCAATCCGGTACCCATTTTCCCTACATAAAACCGATGAATACCTAAAGAGCCAAGAGAGAAACACAAAACGGCCGCGACAATCTTGCTTTTATATGGATACGCCATGCCTGCGTTATTTGTATTGTTATTGACATTATTAATGATGATTGGTGGCATTTGCGCTTAAGATTGTTGTGTCTGACCTGTTTCGGCAACGGTTATAGGTTCGCCGCATGTAGGACAGACATTGGCCGAGTTCTCTAATTGTGTGCCGCATTTTTTGCAAAACATTCATATCCCTCCAGAATTGACAAAATATATCTGAAGGAAGGCATTGCGCAGAGTGTGCTTTCTGTAAGACCATCAAGGGGTAGGAGCCTTGACGGTCTGTTTTTTCATGTCTATTTGCTATTATAACTGACGTTTGTTAAATGGTATGACTGGTGCGTAAGCCGGGTTCTGTCGTGGACGGTCATCTATCTGGGACGCGCGTTGCCGCGCGCCTCAAGCCGCCAGTTGGGAAGGTCGGGCAAACCATGGTCCCTGTCGGCGTTGCTGCGGATAGAGTTTACAGGCCCCCCGTGTCACCACGGGGCGCGGTGAGCTCTTACCTCGCCTTTCCACCCTTACCTTGCCGGCATGTGATGACACCGGTAAGGCGGTATATCTCTGTTGCACTATTCCTGGGGTCGCCCCCGGCGGACGTTATCCGTTATCCTTGCCCTGTGCAGCCCGGACTTTCCTCATGCCGTCAGGCACGCGACCGTCTGCACCAGTCACGACATTCAGTATACAACAAAAATGTGTCATCGTCAAACCAGACTTGCCAAACAGATAAAAATCCTGTATACTGTAACCTGTGAAAAAGGCGGTGTACGCATATTATGACAGCTTTAGAACAATATTTTGGTAGCCTATCGGATAAGAGGGTAGGGGTTATCGGCGCCGGAGTGAGCAATATGCCGCTCATTCGGATGCTGCGTGCAGCAGGCGTGCGGGTAACCGTGCATGACAAAAAAGACCCGACTGAACTGGGCGACGGCTACGCCACACTGGCCACGCTGGGCGTGGATTTTGTGCTGGGCGAGCATTATCTGGATGCGCTGGATGAGGATGTGATTTTCCGTACGCCGGGCGTGCATCCACGCTTTTTGCAAAAAGCGCGTGAGCGCGGCTCGGAAATCACCAGTGAGATGGAACTGTTTTTCGCGGTTTGTCCCTGTCCGATTATCGGCATCACAGGTTCGGACGGCAAAACCACCACCACGACGCTTGTTAGTGAGATTTTAAAGCACGCAGGCTATACCGTGCACTTGGGCGGCAATATCGGGATACCGTTGCTGCCGCGGGTCAGCGAAATGAAGCCGGAGGACCTTGCGGTGGTGGAGCTTTCCTCCTTCCAGTTGATGGGGATGAAGCATTCGCCCCATGTGGCGGCAATTACAAACCTGACCCCCAACCATCTGGATTACCACAAGGATTTCGATGAATATGTGCAGGCCAAAACGGCAATTTATCGCAGCCAGACCGAGGATGATCGTCTGGTGCTCAATCTGGATGATGAGGTCACGCGCACACTGCATGCTTCGGGCAATTTGTTCTGCACCAGCAAAAAACAGGAGCTGGCCAACGGGGTGTTCCTCAAAGATGACGTTATCTTTATTGCGGAAGATGGTGTGCGGCGTGAGCTGATGCCTGCAGCGGATATCCGTATTCCGGGCGCGCACAATGTCTATAACATGATGATGGCCGCAGCAATCGTGCAGGGCTATGTCTCGGATGACGATATCCGGGAAGTAGCGACCACTTTTGGCGGTGTGGAGCATCGCATTGAGTTTGTGCGCGAGAAAGACGGCGTGAAGTATTACAACGATTCGATTGCCTCCAGTCCGACCCGTACCATTGCAGGGCTGGAATCTTTCCAGCAAAAGGTGGTTCTGATTGCGGGTGGTTATGACAAGCATATCCCGTATGATGTACTGGGTGAGCCGATTTGCGAGCATGTCAAGCTGCTGCTGGTTACCGGTGCGACCGCGCCGAAAATCCGCGAATGTGTGCTGGCGGTGGAGGCAGAGCATCCGACCATCCTTGAGGTAGAGAATCTCGAAGCGGCCGTACGTGAAGCGGCGGCGCGTGCCGAAGAGGGTGATGTGGTTATCATGAGCCCCGCAAGCGCGTCCTTTGACCGCTTTAAGAATTTTATGGAGCGCGGCAAGCTGTTTAAATCGCTGGTCAATGCGCTGTAACAGAACCAAAGAAAATCAGGCTCTCGGCAATTGCCGAGGGCCTGATTTTTATAGTTTGCCGGAAGTGAACGCATGCCGGACGCATACAAGAGTCACAATGGCGGTTACGGCCTCCACTGCGGGGAAAGCGGCCCACACGCCGGTGACACCGAATAAAGCTGCCAGTGTAAATAGTATGGGTGGAATTGCTGCCACGCCACGCACCAGTGAAATGGCAAAGCCGACAGCGGTTTGGCCCGAGGCGCTGAAAAATGTTGCCGATACGATATTCAGCCCAGCGCACCAGAAGCCGAGAAAGTAAACACGCAAGCCGGGCACTGCGTAACCTGTTAACACCGGATCCCCGGCGCTGTTGAATGCTGCGGAAATGGGGACGGCACAGGTGCATATCAGCACATATATCACGGTTGCGATGCCCAGCGCGGTGATGATGCCATAGCGGAACAGGCGGCGCAGGGCAGCATGGTCACCTTCGCCGCTGCTGCGGCTGACCAGCGGCTGCATACCGGTGCTCAGGCCCTGAAAGATGGCGATGGCGACAAGCGCCAGATTGGCAATCATGCCGTAGGCGGCAACGCCGGTGTTGCCCGTCAGGCGCAGCAGAACCAGATTAAACAGAAGCAGTACCACGCCCGAGGAGGCTTCGCCAATCAGGGAGGACAGGCCGGGCGCGCACAGCGCGGGCAGTGCGCGGACCTGCGGACGTATACGCAGCAGATGGAAGCCGCGCGATGGCTTGCGCAAATGGCCGATTTGCAGCAGGATGCTGATGATGGGGGAGACACCAGTGGCAAGCGCCGCGCCGAACATCCCCATGCCGAGCGGGAAGATAAACAGATAGTCGAACACGATATTGGACAGGCTACCGATGACCATGCCGCGCATGGCGCGTCCCGGGTCGCCATCGTTGCGCACAAAGGCAAGCAGCACATTATTCATGACAAAAAAAGGCGAAAAGCTCAGCAGCGTACGCAGATAGACGCTGGTCAGTGAAAAAGTTTGCGCGTCTGCGCCCAGCAGACGCGCAAGCGGCGTCGCGCCGAATATACCGAGCAGCAGAAACAGTACGCCGATAGCGAGGCCGAGAAAAACTGCATGCGTAAAGGCGCGGTCGGCGCCGTGCGTATCTTTCTGCGCGCGGCAGATAGAAAACTGTGTCGCGCCGCCAACGCCGGTCATCAGTCCCAGTCCGTTGAGCAGATTGAATGCGGGAATTGCAATATTGAGCGCGGCAAGGCCGAGCGCGCCCGTACCGAGGGAAACAAAAAAGGTATCGGCAAGAATATAGCAGGAAATGCCAATCATACCGAGCATATTGAGCGACGTATAGCGGCTGAATGTGCGCAGATTTGCGGTTTTGTTCATGGGTTTCCTCCTAAGACAGAAAAGAGCGTCAGCCTTTCCATCTTCAAAGGCCTACGATGGAAAGAATGACGCTCAAATTTTTATCCGGCGATAAAAACTCGGGTGGATGCACTTTGCGAATTTCAGTATAGCATGGGGAAAAAAGTCTGTCAAGCGGGAAGAAAAACCGCCCTGCACCGGTTAAAGTGCAGGGCGGGAAAAAGAAATTGTGCTTAGAACAGCGCCAGAATCTTGGCGATTTCGCCGCGGGTGATTTTGCCGAGCGGCTGCAGCGTGTTATCCTTATAACCGCCGATGATGCCGGCGGAAACACAGGTCTTGACCTGATCCAGCGCCCAGGAGGGGACCGAGGACGCATCCGAGTAGGTCAGTGCAGCGGCTGCATAGCCGCGCGGCAGGCAGCGTCCGATAACGGTCATGACCTCGGCACGGGTCATATCCGCATCCGGGGAGAAGTACAGCGCTCCGCCATTGCTCGAGCCTTGCATGATGCCTGCTTGTGCGACGGCATAGACCGCGCCGCGTGCCCAGCTCGGGATATCCCCGTCATCGGCAAATTCGGTTTGACCGGTGTAGGAGGTGTCCAGACCGAGCAGGCGCGCCATCGTGACGGCAAACTCCTTGCGGGTCAGGTTGCGGTTGGGGTTAAAGTAGGTGCTGCCGTCGCTGCCGGACTCGCCCTTAATGATGCCGTTTTGATTGAGCAAGGAGGCGTAACCGCGTGCCCAGTGGTCTGCGGTGTCGGCAAAGACGTTTTTCGCGCTGCCGGCGGTAATCGTGGCCGAAGCGCGGGCGCGGTTGCCGGCGTCATCTGAAACATCAATTGTGACGCAGTGCGTACCTTCGCTCAGCGCGCCGGTGGTGACCGACAGGGTCGAGCCGCTCATACCGGCAGCGCCCGAAACGGTTTTACCGTCTACCTTTACCACAATATTGGAGGCGCGCACCGGATATTTACCGTTTTCCATCGTGGCCTTGCCGGTGAGGGTAGCCGATGCGCCGGCATCGACTGTCACCGAGGTGCTATTGAGAGAAATCGACGGTGCATCTGTGTTCGTCACGGCGTGGTCCGCGGAGACGACAATTTGGTCCAGATAGAGCGCGCTGTCCGCAGCGCCCGCGCCGCTGCGCTCCATGCGGATGCCGGTCAGCGTCTGTGCGCCGTCCGGAATGGAGGCGGTCAGCTGCGTCCAACTGCTTGTGGTTGCAGCAGAGAGAGGAGCGGTCAGTTCGTTGCCCTCTGCATCGGTAAAGACGGCCGTCAGCGCACTCTGCGTGTTTTCGCCGCGCGCCCAAAGCGTCAGATAGGACATAGCGGAAACGTCGGTCTGCGGTACGGAAATGGTTGCAGCCATCACTTTGCTGCCGTCATAGGCGGCCTTGAGTGAGCCGGTGCCGCGGGCAACCTGCGTGTAATCGGTCACAGTGGACAGGGTCACGCCGTCGGTTGCCGTGCAGGGCTGGGTGCTTTCAAAATCTGCAACGGTTTTGGCATCCTGTGGGTCTCCCATACCGACGCTGACCGGAATGGATTGGCTTGTGTTACCGTAGGAGCAGGTGAGCGTGCCGCTGGCCATGCTGCCACCTGCGGTGAACATACCGTTTTCATCGATGGTGCCTACGCCCTCTGATACGCTCCAGGTAAACGAGGTGTCGATAGAGGCCATTTTTTGACCGAGGTGATAGGCGATGCCGTCGATATTGATGCTCTGGTTCGGCTTGAGGGAAATAGAGCTGATATCCTCGCCGTCGTTTTGCAGCGTGATGGACTGAATATCGCCGGTGACACAGACCGTCATGGCGCCTTCCACCACACCGTTTGTTCCGGTGATTGTGGTGATGCCGGTGGTCATGCCGGCGGTAAAGGTCTGGTTGCTCACGGTGCCCATATCATCTGAAACGGTATAGGCAAGGTCGGTCGGCGCGTCAGCCGGGCCATAGGAGACGTCAGCGCCCTTGACCGAGAACCATGTCGATGCACCCGGCATTACATAGCGGTAGCTCGGCGTGAGGACTGCGTGCGCGGTCATACCGTCAGCCGGAACATTGTTGACAAAGAAAATGTAGTTGGCGCACGAGCGCTGCGAGCCGTCCGACGGGCTGGTGATAAGCGAAGCCGTGCTTTCACCCGGCTGACGCAGTGCCATGGCGGAAGAGCCGCCGCCGTCCAGACAGATAGCGCGCACGCAGCCCAGCGCAAGCAGCTCATTGCCAAGTTCCTCTGCGGTCAGACCTACGCTGTGCGAGGACTGGTTGCCGTCGATTTCGTAAAGGATAACGGTGCCGTCCGCTTTGACACCGACCGCGCTGCGCGCGCGCCGCGAAGAAGCCGCGTCAATGCCCGCGGTGGTGACTGTACTGCTGTCAATCAGCAGCTTACCGCCGACCGCATATTCGACCTCGGCCCAGTTGCTGTCGCTTGCGCCCACCCAGAGCGTCACTTCCTCCCCGATGGGGAAGTCCACCCAGGAGGGAACATTTGCGCCGTCCGACTTGGTCAGCACCATCTGATTGTCCGCAATGGTAAGCGGGCTGTTGCCCGTGCCTTTGTCCACCACCTTGAGCTTGATCGAGTGGTTGACCGCCACAGGCGTGTCGTCTACGCGCTCCAGAACGATATAGCTTCCGTTGGCGGAGAAGTGCGTGGAATCGTCGTAGTTACGGTCGAGCAGGTAAGCACCCGCGGTGGTACGCGTTTTATTAAAGTAGGATATGGAAACCGTGCCGGATGCGCCGGCAATCGACATATTCATGGTCGGGCGGCCCATGACGGCGGTGCCGTCCGCTTTGAAGCCGACCGCATACTGCCATGCGTCAGACGAAATCAGTTCGCCCTTGTCGATGACCAGACCGATCGGAATACCGCTGGACATGACAAAAAAGTCCGCGTTGGTACCGCCAATTACGGTTTTTCCCTGACTTTCCAGATACTTTACGGCATTTGTAATGGTTGCCTGACTGCCGTAGAGCTGTTCGTCCGCATAAACCATAATGGGGGAGACCCCGGTGTTAGGCGAATAGGTCAGAATGTTGGCCCTTTGCACACCGGCCGTGTTTTTGCCTTCCGAGCGGGTATATTGCAGTCCTTGGCCAACCGCATAGGAATACGCGAACGAATTGGTAAAAGCAGCACCCGCAGCCGCGGAAAGCAGCTGCGCGGCCGCCAGAGAGACTGCTATCAGGCGGATGGGATGTTTTAAAAAATGTTTCATAGTCCTCCTCGGTTTCTCAGAATGGTGAAAACGATTGCTATGCCGCAGCTGCGGCGTTCTCAGATGCTCTTGACGAGCTTTTCCAGCACTTCGGAAAGTTTCGGGCTGCGCACGGAAATATCCGACACACGATGATAAATGCCCTTGCGCGCGTTGTACAGACGGCGGGTTTCGGCCTGCTTATCCGGTTTGTCCAGAAGCGGACGGGAGGTGGAAAAGGACAGGTTTTTGACAATGCGGTAGTAGGGCGTATCCAGATGAATCAGCAGTCCGGACTGCTTGACCGCCTCAACGTTTTCCTGCCGCAGCACCGCGCCGCCGCCGAGCGAAAGCACAATGCCGTCGCGCTCGGACAGCTCACGGATGTAGGCGCTTTCGCGGTCGCGGAAGTAGGCTTCGCCCTTTTCCGAGAAAATATCGGAAATCTTTTTGCCTTCCTGCGCCTCCAGATACTGGTCGGCGTCAACAAATTCCAATCCCGTCAAGCGGGCGAGCTTGCGGCCGACTGTGGTTTTGCCGCTGCCCATAAAGCCGCACAGCACGATATTGCGCTTGCCGTGCTTTTCATGCAGCCGCTTGACCGCCATTTTACCGTAGGTGCGGCGCAGGATGGTTTCGCAGGCCTGCGGCGTGAACTGCACGCCCGACCAGATGGTCTGTGCGTGGGCGGCCTGCATGACCAGCATAAACAGACCGTCGCGCACACGGGTCTTTTTGGGATTGGCCAGCTTCATCGTCGCCGTGACAGGCGGGTTGTAAATCGCGTCAAACACATACTCGGTTTTGTGTGGCAGGTAGTGCAGGGGGGCGATATTTTCCTTTGGATACATCCCCACCGGTGTGGAATTGAGGACGATTTGAATATCACGCGGGATGTGCCGGCGGTTGAATACGGAAACATGCGCGCCGGGCACAGCGTCGCACAGCTGTTTTTGCAGCGCGGCGGCTTTTTCCATATTGCGTCCGGTGATGGTCAGGTATGCCCCTTGCGTGATGCAGTGGTATGCCATAACCGCGGCGGCGCCGCCATAGCCGAGCAGCAGTACTTTTTTACCGCGCAGTTTGACGCCGTCGCGCGAAAGCGATTCAGCAAAGCCAAGGATATCCGTGTTATATCCGACCGCGCGCCCGCCGCGGAAGGCAACGGTGTTGACCGAATGTAGATCGCGCGCAGCGGTATCTACCTCATCAAGCAGGTCGATGACCGCCTTTTTGTGCGGGATGGTGCAGTTGATGCCCTTGAGCTTACGCTTGGCCAATGCAAATGCCTCAGATAGATTTTCGGGCGGCACGGCTACGCCGATGTAATCCACGTCCTGTCCGGAGGCTTCAAACAGCTGCGTGTGCAGCTCCGGACTCATCGTATGGCCAAGCGGCCAGCCAAACAGGGCATAGGTTGCTTTTTTCGGCTCGAAGGCGCGGAATTCCTCCATAGTCAGCAGCATGGTCTCAGCCTCCCAATGCCTTGAGCGTGTCAAAAAAGTCGGGGTAGGAGATGGAAACAACCTCGGGGTCGTTGATGCGGCTGGCGGTCTGCGCGCCCAGAGCAAGCACAGCAAGGCTCATGGCAATACGATGGTCCTTGTAAGTCTCAAACGAAGCGCCGCATGGTGTTTTGCCGCCGCGGATAATCATGCCGTCATCGGTTTCCTCCACGTCTGCGCCCGCGCGTGTCAGTTCGGTGACCATCGCGGCAATCCGGTTGGATTCCTTGACCTTAAGCTCCTGCGCGTCGCGGATGACGGTTTCGCCCTCTGCAAACGCAGCTGCAACCGCGAGCACCGGCAGCTCATCAATCAAGCGCGGGATAATCGCCCCGCCGATTTCAACGCCGTGCAGGCGGCTGTGCCGCACGGTCAGATCGCAAACCGGTTCGGCGTCGTCCCGGAAGTTAGACTCGGTGATATCCGCGCCCATTTCGCGCAGCACGTCCAGAATGCCCGTGCGCGTGGGGTTGACGCCGACGTTTTTGATGGTCAGCTCGCTGCCCGGCACAATGGCGCCCGCAACCAGAAAAAACGCCGCGGACGAAATATCGCCCGGTACGGCGATGTCTACTGCATGCAGGTCTTCGGGCGGCTCGAGCGTGATTTCATTGCCGCGCGTTTCGATTTCCACGCCCAATGCGCGGAACATGCGCTCAGTGTGGTCGCGCGAAGGGGTAGGCTCGATGACCGTTGTCTGGCCCTCAGCATATAGTCCCGCGAGCAGAATCGCACTCTTGAGCTGGGCGGAGGCCACCGGCAGGCGGTACTCGATGCCGTGCAGCTCGCTGGGGTATAGCGTCAGCGGACAGTAGTTGTCGTTTTTGCCCTCGATGGACGCGCCCATCTCGCGTAGCGGCTTGATGACGCGGCCCATCGGGCGCTTCTGAATGGAAGCGTCGCCGTTGAGTGTCGCGGTGAATGGCTGTCCGGCCAGAATACCGCACAGCAGGCGGGTGGTGGTGCCGCTGTTACCTGTGTAGAGCGTTTCCACCGGCTCGCACAGGCCATGCAGGCCCACGCCCTCGACAATTACTTGATTTTCTGTGATTTCGATTTCCACACCCATCTTGCGGAAGCAATCGATGGTGGAAAGGCAGTCCTCGCCCATCAGAAAGCCGGTGATATGGGTCGTGCCGTTTGCCAGCGCGCCCAGCATGACCGCGCGGTGCGAAATGGATTTGTCGCCCGGCACGGTGATTTCGCCGCGCAGCGGGCCGCAAGGTTGGATTTGCATTTGTTTACTCCTCCGTTGCATCGGAAACTGGATAGCTGCCGATGACTTTAATGTAGGGCAGCTCCTCATGGAGCTGGTATAACAGCGACTGCACGGCATGATCCTGCATATTGCCAGTGAAGTCTACATAGAACACATAGCACCACGGGCTGTCCTTGATCGGACGGGAATAGATGCCGGTCATGTCGATGCCGTAATGCGTAAAGACATCCAGCACGCGGCCGAGTGAACCGGCGACGTTCGGGATGCGGAAGGCAATCTCGATGCGGTTGTCCTCGGGGCGGCTGGTCAGCGTGCGGCTGACCGCAATAAAGCGTGTTTCGTTGTGCTTTAGGTCATTGATGCCCTCGGCAAGAATGGTTAGGCCGTATCGCTCGGCGGCTTCGCGCGAGCAGATTGCCGCCAGATGCGGGTCACCCTTCTTCTGCACATTCTGCGCCGCTATCGCCGTGTTGGCGACCTCGATGGCCTCCAGCCCGTGCTCGGTGATGAACGTGTGGCACTGGGGCAGGGCGTGCGGGTGCGAACAGACGCTGCGAATGTCCGACAGCTGTGCGCCCGGCACGGCGGCAAGACAGTGCGAGATTTTTTTGATGTACGATTTGTTGATGGACAGGTCGTAGGCAAGCAGCAGGTCGTAAACCTCGCTGACCGTGCCGGCGGTCGTGTTCTCGACCGGCACAACGCCCACATCGGCGATACCGTCGCGCACGGATTGGAATACCTGCTCCCATGTCGGCACATGCTGCGGCTCACAGTTGGGAAAGAGCGCGCGCGCCGCCAGCTCCTGATACGCGCCGGGTACGCCCTGATAATAGACGGTTTTGGGGGCGAGTTCGTTCCCGGACGGATGCAGCGGGAACCGATCGGGCTTTTGCCGCAGCACCTCGCTGTATTGATATTCACGGCTGGCACGAATCATGCTTTGCAGAAGTGCGGTATATTTGAGGGAAAGTTCTTCGCTCATGCCCGCGGTACGCTTGGCGATGATTTCGGCCTCGCGGTCGGGTTTGTAGATTTTGTCATCGGTTTCGACCTTGGTTTGCGCCACCTGAAGCGCAAGCTCCATGCGCTCGAGAAAAAGCGCACGGATTTGCTCATCGACGCGGTTGATATCCTGACGAATTTGGGAAAGATCACGCATAGCCATTCGCCTCCAGCAAAAGATCTGCCAGCGCAACAGCACAGGCCGCTTCAATGACCGGCGCGGCGCGTGTGACGATGCAGGGGTCGTGCCGCCCGTGGATGGACAGCGGCTCCACCTTGCCGGTCTGGATATTGAGGGTCTGCTGTGTGGCTGCAATGGAGGGCGTGGGCTTGATACATGCCCGCACGATAAGCGGCATGCCGTTGGTGATACCGCCGTTGACGCCACCGTTATTGTTGGTCTCGGTTTTGATGATATCGCCATCCTGATACAGGGTGTCGTTCGCGTGCGAACCGCGCAGCGCCGCAAAGGCAAAGCCCGCGCCGAATTCCACGCCCTTGACGGCCGGTACGGCAAACAGGATAGAGGACAGGCGGCTTTCCACCGTGTCCATCATCGGGCTGCCGATGCCGGCGGGCAGGCCGACGGCCGCGCACTCAATCACGCCGCCGACCGAGTCCTGCGCCTCGCGCGCTTCTTCGATAGCGGCAAGCATCGCGTCCAGCGCACGCGGATTGTTGACCGGATAGTCGGCTTGCCGCAGCGCATCGAGCTGGGAAACTGGGATATCCACATCATCAAACGGCATATCTTGAATCTGCGCGATGGACTGGATGTGCGAGCCGACCGTCACGCCGCGGGTTTTGAGCCATAGCTTGCACATTGCACCTGCAAACACCAACGGTGCGGTCAGACGGCCGGAAAAATGACCGCCGCCACGCGGGTCGTTGCAGCCGTGGTAGCGTACCATCCCGGTGTAATCCGCGTGACCCGGACGGGGCTGGGCGGCCAGCGCAGCATAGTCGCCGGAACGCTGATTGGTGTTCTGGATAACGACGCAGATGGGCGCGCCGGTTGTCTGTCCGTTCAACAAGCCGGATTGGATGAGCGGCGTGTCGGCCTCCTTGCGCTGGGTGGACTGCTTGTTGCGTCCGGGTGCGCGGCGCTCCATCTCGCGCAGCACAAAGGCTTCATCATATGGAACGCCCGCCGGAAAGCCGTCGATTACCACGCCGATGCCGGCGCCATGCGACTCGCCAAAAATGGAAATTTTGATGGCGTTGCCCCAAGTGGAACCCATCGGGCAAACCTCCTTACAGTTTGAGAATGTACTCGTGCAGCGTTTCCGACTCGATTGGCGTAATTTCCGCCCGGCCCGGCTCGCGCACAAGAATGAAGTTGACGGTGCTGCCGAACTTCTTCTTGTCCGACAGCAGCGCGTGGAAAATTGCCTCGCGGTCATGCGTCAGCGCGGTCGGCAAACCAAGCTGCTGCAAAAGCGCAATGAGCGGCACGGACAGGTCGGCGTCGCCACGCAGCGCAGACAGCCGCATCGCGGCGACCATACCGATTGCCACCGCCTGCCCATGGGTCAGTTCGGTATAGTTTCCGAGCTTTTCCGCCGCGTGACCAATGGTATGCCCGAAATTGAGAATCATGCGCAGGCCGGTGTCATGCTCGTCGATGGCAACTACGTCGCGCTTGATTTTGACGCACTCGTAAATGACATCCCCGATATGCGCTTGATAGTCCGGCTGCGATACCATTTCCAGAATTGCGGGATTGGCGATATAACCGTATTTGACAACCTCGGCCATGCCGTCGGCAAAGGTGGCATCCGGTAATGTGGCGAGCACATCCGGGTCAATCAGCACGAGCCGCGGCTGATAGAACGCGCCGACCAGGTTTTTGCCCTCGGCAAGGTCAACGCCGGTTTTTCCGCCGACCGAGGAATCCACCTGCGCCAGCAGGGTGGTCGGAATCTGGCACAGCGATACGCCGCGCAGAAAGGTTGCGGCTGCAAAGCCGGTGATGTCGCCCACCACGCCGCCGCCAAGGGCGATGATGAGGTCCTTGCGCGTCATTCCGGTAGCGAGCAGATCATGGTAGATACCCTCGACCGTGGAGAGCCGCTTGTGCTCTTCGCCTGCGGGAATGACGGTGGAACTGACCGGCAGGTCAAACTGCTGCGTGAGCTTTTCCAGATAGAGCGGCGCGACCGTCGAGTCGGTCACGATATGTACGCGGGAAGGGGAGAAAACGTCAAGCATCGCCTTGCCCGCGTGATTTAGCAGACCGGATTCAATGCAGATTTCGGACAGGCCGTTCGCGCCCGTCAGGCTGAGAGTCTGCACGGCAAAACACTCCTTCACAAAACGGATGTTTTTGCGCACTGTCAGGCGCAAATCATACGGATATTATAGGTCTCTTCCTACCGCCTGCGCCACTGCACGCAGACTCTGCATGGTTTCATGGAAGGACTCATAGGTCAGCGACTGCGCGCCGTCCGACAGGGCATGCGCGGGGTCGTTGTGCACTTCAATCATCAGGCCGTCCGCGCCCGCAGCGACCGCTGCCTTTGCCAGCGGCTCGACCATCCAGTAGATGCCGCCCGCGTGAGACGGGTCGACGACAACCGGCAGGTGGCTCATGCGCTTGAGCACGGGTACCGCCGAGATGTCCAGTGTGTTGCGGGTGTACTTCTCATAGGTGCGGATGCCGCGCTCGCACAGGATGACCTGCTCATTGCCGCCTGCCATGATGTACTCGGCGCTCATCAGGAACTCTTCCATCGTGTTGGCAAAGCCACGCTTTAAGAGAATCGGCTTGTTGGTCTCACCAAGTTCTTTCAGCAGCTCAAAGTTCTGCATGTTGCGCGCGCCGACCTGGAAGCAGTCGCACTTGTCCATGAACAGATCGATGTGTGCGGGGTTGGTGATTTCCGTGACAACCGGCAGACCGGTGACCTCATGAGCCTTGTGCAGCAGCTCCAGACCTTCCGCCTTGAGGCCCTGGAACGAGTACGGGGAGGAACGCGGCTTCCACGCGCCGCCACGCAGCATGGTCGCGCCATCCGCCTGCACATGCTTGGCTACGTCGATGATTTGCTCTTCGCTCTCCACCGAGCAGGGGCCGGCCATAACAACCAGCTTCTTGCCGCCGACCACAACGCCCGGCGCGATGGTCACTTCGGTATTGTCCGGATGAAATTTGCGGTTGGCCAGTTTGAACGGCTCCTGCACCTTGAGGATGTTCTCTACCTGTGGGTCGCGCAGCAGCGCGTCCTTATCGACCGCGCCCGTGTCGCCGACCAGACCGATGACGATGGTGCCCGCGCCGTAAATCGGGTTTGCCTTGACGTTCCAGCGCTCAATGTGGCGGGACAGCTCCTCGACGTGCTCGCGGGTTGTGCCCTGTTTCATAATGATAATCATAGTATTGTCTCTCCTTTGAAATAATGTGGGATTGGTGTTTGTCCGGCGGAAAAAGCACAAAAAAAGCCTTTCATCCACAAAGAGGGACGAAAGACAAACGGTTCCGCGGTACCACCCACATTCGGCATAGTACTATGCCGCACTTTTTTCGGATACAAAAAATATCCTATCCCTGTAACGGAGGAAGTCCGTCGGCGCCTACTGGAAACTGCGTTTCAGCGCCGCAGCTCAAGAGGGAACTTCATTGTGCCGGCGTCTGCGTCCGTTTCCAGTCATGCCGGACACTCCCTGAAAGCCGCACTTGGAACAATTACTTTCCTCTGTCATCACTTTGTGCAATATTTATACTTATTATATCGCTGATGGCGCAGCTTGTCAATGCCCGTTTTGTTACGGTTGTGTTGCAGGCATATTCAGGACAGGCCGGACATAGAGTAGGACAGGTGATGCAAATGGAAGTAAAACAGGACGGAGTATTTTTGCAGGCGATTGGTTGTCTGCCCCCGCCGCGCGCGGCGGAACTGGCGCGGTTGGACGGGCAGCGTCAGATGGAAGAGATTCGCCTGCGCGTGGGAAGGCCGCCAGCCGTGCGCACAGCGGACGGCGAGCGGGAAACGGGCTTTGCGCCGGTAACCGCACAGGAGCTGCGGGAAACGCTTAGCCGAGCGGCGCGATATTCGGTACATAGTTATGCGGAAAGCCTGCGGCACGGGTTCGTGACGATTGGCGGTGGTCACCGGCTGGGGCTGTGCGGCACGGTAGCCGAGGAAAACGGGCAGGTGATCGGAGTGCGCGGGTTGTCGTCGGTCAATCTGCGTGTGGCGCGGCAGGTGACAGAGGTGGACGAGATTATCCGGCCGTGGATCGGCACGGAAAGACCGCAGAGCGTTCTGCTGCTGTCGCCGCCCGGCTTTGGCAAGACAACGCTGCTGCGCGAGTGGGTGCGGCTGGTATCGGACGCGGGGCATGCGGTCGCGGTGGCGGACGAGCGCGGAGAGATTGCCGCGCTTGCGGACGGGGCGCCGCAGTTTGCGGTCGGCAGATGCACGGATGTGCTGGAAAACTGCGCGAAACAGCAGGCGGCGCTTATGCTGCTCAAGACCATGTCGCCTGAGCTGATTGCCTTTGATGAAATCACCGCGCCCGAGGATGTGGAGGCGGTTTCCCTGTGCGCGCACTGCGGTACGGCGGTGCTGGCCAGCGCGCATGCAGCGGATTTAGACGATTTGTGCCGAAGGCCGCTGTATCGTGCGCTGATAGAGCTGCATGTATTCGAGCGCGCGGTGGTTATCACGCGGGAAGAGGGAAAACGACGCTATCGAATGGAAAAAATGGAGGGAAACCTATGCTAAAGCTGATGGGTTCGGTGATGATATTCGGTGCCTGTGCAGCGCTGGGGCTTTCTGCCCGGCAGGGGCTGCGGCGGCGCGTCACGGCAGCGGACGCGATGCTGCTGGCGCTCCATCTGATGAGCGGAGAAATTTCCGGCCGCCGCACGCCGGTGCCCGAGATCGTCGGTCAGCTGGCCGAGAGTGAAAACAGAATCATTCGCACGGTGTTCGCCTATCTGCGGCGGCGTCTGCGGGAGGAAAACGGGCTGTCGCTGGGGTATCTGTGGCGTTCATCGCTGCGGGACTGCCGGGATCAGGTTGGACTGGGACAGCCCGAGTGCGAG
This sequence comes from Candidatus Agathobaculum pullicola, assembly GCA_019115085.1. Classification (GTDB taxonomy): domain Bacteria; phylum Bacillota; class Clostridia; order Oscillospirales; family Butyricicoccaceae; genus Agathobaculum; species Agathobaculum pullicola. Next base: position 35,355 of record DXEF01000045.1, read on the forward strand.
ATTCTATCCGAAGCGGCGGCATGGCTCGGTCGGTATGACGCTGCTGAACAGGTCGCGGGTCTGGAGCAGATCGCGCGGCGTCTTGCAGCGGCGCGCGATACCGCGGCGGGAGAACTGCAAAACAAGGGAAATCTGTACCGCACCTGCGGCATTGCGCTGGGGATTCTGGTGGTGCTGGTGCTGATCTGAGGACGGAGGAGCATATGGACGTTGATCTGATTTTCCGTATTGCGGCGGTCGGTATTCTGGTGGCGGTGCTCGGACAGCTGCTGACGCGGTCGGGACGGGAGGAACAGGCGCTGATGACCACGCTGGCGGGGCTCATCGTCGTGCTGATGCTGATTGTGCAGGAGATCAGCCAGCTGTTTTCGATGATGAAAAGCGTGTTCGGGTTTTGAACAGCTTGATTGCGGCCTGTGGGCTGGTGCTGCTGGTGCTGGTGCTGTCGATGACGCTCAAAAAGGATGCGCCCGCAATCGCGTTCCTGCTGACGCTGACGGCGGGCGTGCTCATCCTGCTGCGGGCCTTTGCACTGGTGGGGGGCACGATGCAGCGGTTTTCCGGTCTGCTGGCGCAGGGCGGCATCACGCAAAGCCTGTATCTGCCGGTGCTCAAAACAGTCGGTGTGGCGGTTGTGGTGCGCATCATGAGCGCGCTGTGCCGGGACAGCGGACAATCCGCGCTTGCGGCAAAGCTCGAAATCATGGGCGCGATTCTGGCGCTTTCCATGTGTCTGCCGCTGCTGGAGCAGGTGCTTGAGCTGGTGACGGACTGGACGATATGAAAGGGAACGGACAATGAAAAAGGTGTTTGCAGTGCTGCTCGTGCTGCTGGCATGTATAACGGCGGCGGCCGCGGCAGAAGGAGAGGGCGCGGCGCAAGGGGATGCCCTGCTTGGGGCTGTGCCGGGGGAGCAGCGCGCGTATCTGGATGGCATTGATATGGACACAGCCGATGAGCTGGGGGTTTCGTTTGCCCATCTGCTGGAGAATACGGCGCAGGACAGCCGCAGCGCGCTCAAAAACGCGCTGAGCGGACTGGTGCGGGTGGCGATTGTGGTGGTACTGACCGCTGCCGGACGCGGTTTTTCTGCGGCGGCAGGTGGCGCGGCGGATGCGTGGATTGACATGGCGGGTACGCTGGGATGCGCGGCGGTGCTGCTGCAGGATTTTACCGGCGTGCTCGCACTGTGCCGCGAAACGCTATCGGAAATCAGTCTGTTTTCCAGCACGCTGCAGCCGGTGCTGGCAACCGTTCTGTCGGCAGGCGGGAACGCCGCGACGGCGACCGCTTTGCAGGTGGCGACGATGGTGGTGTTTGATTTGGTCATTCGGCTGATAAATGTGCTGCTGGTGCCTGCGGCATGCGCGTATCTTGCGGTTATCGCGGTGGATGCGGCGACGGGAAACGGCATGCTGCATGGCATTGCGGACGGCATCAAAGGATTGACCTCGGGCGCGCTCAAGCTGATTTTGACCCTATTTACCGCCTATCTGACGATTGCGGGCGGGGTATCGGGCAACGTGGACAGGATGGCGCTTAAGACAGCAAAATTTGCGGTTTCGGGTGCGGTGCCGGTGGTTGGCGGCGTGATTTCGGACGCGACCGAAACCGTCCTTTCGGGCGCGGCGCTGCTGCGCAGCTCGATAGGTGTATTCGGCATGCTGTGCGTGACGGCGATTTGTCTGATTCCGTTTCTGCGTGTGGGCGCAAGCTACTTGTGCTACAAGGCGGGCGCGGCGGTACTTTCTCCGCTTTGCTCGAACAGCCTGCGGCAGATGCTGGAGGGGGTGAGCACGGGCTTCGGTCTGCTGCTTGGTATGCTGAGCACCTGCTGCCTGATTCTGTATTTGGAGCTGGTTTATGTGGTTGCGATGGTGAAGCCGATATGAGTGAATTGTTTCATACCATTCTGCTGCGCGTGACGCTGGCGGGTGTGGCGTCTGCGGTGGCGCTGCGCGTGGTCGAAGGCGGCGCGCTGCGTGAGATTGTCAAGCTGGCGGCAGGGCTGCTGATGCTGCTGGCGCTGCTCCAGCCGCTGGCAGGGCTGCGCCTGACGGGCTGGGACAGCATCCGGGACGGGGCGTTTGCGGGCATTGATGTGGATGCGATACAGGAACAAAACGCGCAGACGACGATGAGCACGGTCGCGGCCAGTATTGCGGATGCGCTGGAGAGCAGCGCGCAGGCCAAAGGCTTTGACTGTACGGTACATATAACCATGGAGAATGACGAAAATGGTATTTTGCAGGTGGGGCGGGTAAGGGTATATTACCAAATCGAGGACGCGGCGCGGCTGGATGAGCTGAAAACGCTGGTGACCGAGGGCTGCGGCGTGGATGCGGACAGACAGGAGTGGGTGGCGCAATGAAAGAACAATGGAAGGAGTGGCTGCGCGCGGCGCAGCGAAAGATTGTGCCGCTTGCGGTCAAATACCGCGCGGTGCTGATTGTGCTGCTGGCGGGTGTGCTGCTGCTTGCCTCAGGCGGGCGCGGTGCGCAGCAGACGGCGGCATCGACGGATGTGACGGAGGAGAAAACCGCGTTTGACCTTGCCGCATTTGAGCAGACACTGTGCGATAAGCTGGCGGCGGTGGACGGCGTGGGACGGGTTGAGCTGATGCTGTCGCTCGAGCAGAGCGGCGAGGCGGTTTACGCGGTCAACACCCGTCAGACAACCGGCATGGACAGCAGCCAAAGCTACGAAAGCGACTTGACCATTCTCAGCGACGGCAGTTACGGAGAAAAACCCGTAACAGTGAAAAACCTGTTGCCAACGTTTCGTGGCGCGGTTGTTTTGTGCGACGGCGCGGATAATGCACAGGTGCGTCTGGCGGTGACGCAGGCGGTCAGTACGGTGTGCGGCATCGGAACGGACAAAGTTACGGTTCTGAAAATGTCCGATGCTTCATAAAACATAGTAATCAAATACAGGAGGGCGAGCAGTGATGAAAAAAATCAAGAAACGCGGCGCGGTATACGGTGTGATCGCGCTGCTGCTATGCGCGGCGGTTTACTTAAACTGGAGTTATGTCGATGCGCCGGAGGAGCTGCTGGTGGCCGGACAGACCGGCGCGGATACAACAGGGGCGGATACCGGGGCGGCGGCAGGCACGGAAGGGGAGGATTATTTCGCGACCTCCCGTCTGACACGTGAGCAGGCGCGGGATGAGGCAGTGAGCACACTGCGCGAGCTGAGCGAGAGCGAGGACGCGGATCAGGCCGCGAAGGACGAGGCGGCCGCGCAGATTTCCGCACTGGCGGATGATTCGGTTGCTGAGGCAAACATCGAAAGCCTGATTCGCGCCAAAGGGTATACGGATGCGGTTGTGATGATTGGAGACAGCAGCGTCAACGTCGTGGTTGCGCCGCCGGACGGTGGATTGCAGGCAACCGATGTGACGGTCATCAAGGATATCGTGGTCAGTGAAACCGGCATGACCGCGGGGCAGGTCAAGATAGTGGAAGCGGAATAAGCCGTCAGACGCGTATTTTTGCTTTGCATTTTGTCAAAACTGTGCTATAATCCGTTTAAAGGAGAGTGAGCACTATGGCGGATCACAAGGAGTATTGGTCGACCGAGAGCGATCAGGGTTCCATTCGGATTTCCGAGGACGTTGTCGCATCCATCGCGGCGCTGGCCACTTCGGAAACCGCAGGCGTGAGTGGGTTATATTCCACCTTGACCAGTGACATCGTTGGATTTTTGAGTAAAAAGAACCTTTCCAAGGGCGTCCGCATTGAAATTGGCGAGGAAGGAACGGTCAAAATCGAGATCGGCTTTCTTGCACTGTTCGGCCATAACATCTGCGAGGTGGCAAAGCAGGTGCAGGAGAATGTGCGGTCCTCGGTCGAATCCATGACCGGCCTGAAGGTCACCGAGGTCAATGTGCATGTCGGCGGCGTGACCTTCACACCCGCGCCGACAGTCGAGGAACAGCCTGTGGAGCAGGAATAAGGACGGTATCAAAACGGCAAGGCGCGTCGCCCTGCCGTTTTCTTTATGTCCCGGCGCGCCTTTTGGGGAATAGCACCTTGCAACTTTGGCGAAAATAGGATAAAATAAGGCGTAACCGAAAAATGGGAGGAAACTGCCGCCGTGAGTGTGATGAGCAGAACGAAAGCAAGAGAAATTGCGCTGCACCTGATTTTTGAAATGGGGTTCCAGCAGTTTGACGACGAAAATTTGGAAGAGCGATTGGACGAGTCGATTATGGCCTCAATCAGCGGCGATATTGCGCTGTATGCAGGCAAACTGTCCGAGGCGCAGACCGAGTACATCCGCGCGGTGGTAAAGGGCGTGGCCGCGCGTCAGCAGGAACTGGATGAGACGATTGCAGCCTACTCCAAGGGCTGGAAAATCAGCCGTATGTCGCGCATGACCGTGGCAGTGCTCCGCCTTGCTGTTTATGAGATGCGCTATGTGGAGGATGTGCCGGTGGGTGCGGCAATCAACGAAGCGGTTGCGCTTGCCAAGGTATACGACACGGACGAGGCCGCGGCGTTTATCAACGGGGTGCTCGGCGCGGTGGCGCGCGCGGCGCAGCCTGATGCAGCTCCGGCAGCTGATACTGCGGTGGCGCCGGCGGAGAAAACCGATGCCTGAGCGCTTTCTGGGGATTGATACCTCGAATTACCGCACGTCCGCGGCGGTGTTTGACGCTGAAAACGGCGTGTGGCACAACGAGGGCAGCCTGCTGACGGTACCGGAGGGCGCAATCGGTCTGCGCCAGTCGGATGCGCTGTTTCAGCATACCGTGCATCTGCATGAGAAAATTGAGGCCCTGCCGCAGGGCGAGGTGCGCGCCATTGGCGTAAGCACCCGCCCGCGCGCGGTCGAGGGCTCGTATATGCCCTGCTTTTTGGCGGGTCAGAGCGTCGCGCGCAGCGCGGCGCATTTGCTATCTGTGCCCCTTTTTACGGTATCGCACCAGCAGGGGCATATTGCGGCGGCGGCACTCTCCGCCGGGCGGCTGGGCCTGCTGGACGAGCCGTTTCTCGCATGGCATCTGTCGGGCGGGACGAGTGAATTGCTGTATGTGACGCCGGGTGCAGACGGCCTGCCGGACTGCACTTGCATCGGCGGCACGACCGACCTTGCGGCGGGACAGCTCATTGACCGTGCGGGTGCGCTGTTGGGGCTGCCGTTTCCGTCGGGTGCGGCGCTCGATGCGCTGGCGATGGACGCAGAGCCGGAGAAAGGCTATCGCCCCAAAGTGACGGACTGTCGGTTTTCGCTCTCCGGTATGCAGAATCAAGTGGAAAACAAGCACAAGACAGCGCAGGCGGCGCAGATGGCGCGGTTTACGCTCGAAACCGTTGCCAATGCGGTCGTCAAAGCAACCGAGCAGGCACTTTTGCAACATGACTGCCCGGTTTTGTGCGCGGGCGGCGTGATGGCAAGCCGTGTGCTGCGCGCGCGCATGCAGCAGGCATTTGGGGAGCGGGTTTGGTTTGCCGAGCCGGTGCTGTCGGGTGATAATGCAGTCGGCGTGGCGGTGCTTGCCGCGCGGCTTTATGAAAGGAACAAAACGTGAGTACGATTTATTCGGTCACACAACTCAATAATGAAATTAAGGAACTGCTCGACACCGTGCCGGGCTACCGCAATCTGCTGGTGCAGGGCGAAATCTCCAACTACAAGGCGCACTCTTCCGGGCATCACTATATGAGCCTCAAGGACGAGGGTGCGTCCATCAACGCGGTGATGTTCCGCTCGGACGCGATGCGTCTGAAATTCCGTCTGGAAAACGGTATGAAGGTCATCGTGCGGGCGCGCGTCAGCTCGTTCCCGCGTACGGGGCAGGTGCAGCTGTATATTTCCGAGGTAATTCCGGACGGCGCGGGCGCTTTAAACCTTGCTTTTGAGCAGCTGAAGAAAAAATTGCAGGCCGAAGGCTTGTTTGACCCGATGTACAAAAAGCCCATTCCGCGCATGCCGCGCAAAATTGCGCTTGTTACCTCACCGACCGGCGCGGCGGTGCGCGATATGATTCGTATTCTGGGCCGCCGCTGGCCGCTGGCCGCGGTCACGCTCTATCCCGCGCAGGTGCAGGGACAAGGCGCGTCGGAAAGCATCGCGCGGGCGATCGGTCTTGCCAATGCGATTGGCGAGGCGGATGTCATCCTGTGCGGACGCGGCGGCGGGTCGATGGAGGACCTGTGGGCGTTTAACGAGGAGGCGGTCGCACGGGCGATTTTCGCGTCCGAAATTCCGGTGATCTCGGCGGTCGGCCATGAGCCGGACGTGACCATCGCGGACTTTGTTGCCGATCTGCGTGCGCCCACGCCGTCAGGCGCGGCTGAGCTTGCAGTGCCCGACCGCGCGGAATATGCGCTGAGCCTGCGCACGCTGGACACGCGGCTGCACGCGGCGGCGCACCAACAAATCCAGCACAAGCAGCGCGTGCTGAATGGCTTGCATCAACGGTTGGAGGTGCGAAACCCCATTCGGTATATTGAGGAAAAACGCGTGATGCTCGACCGAATGGCTGACCGATTGCTTGCGGCATTCCCGGCGTATCTCGCGCGCGAAGAGCAGAAGCTAACGCTGCTGCGCCGCCGCTTGCTCGCGGCGGGACGGGACGGCGTGCAGCGCCGCCGTTTGCGGTTTACAAGGACGGTGGCCACGCTGGACGCAATCAGTCCGCTGCGCGTGCTGGCGCGCGGCTACGCGGTGGCGAATAAAGGTGTGCGCGGCGCGGTCATCACGGATGCGTCGGCGCTGAAAACAGGGGATATGCTGCATATCCGATTTGCCAAAGGCGCGGCAAGGTGCCGCGTGACCGATATCGAGGAGGAACAGAACGATGGCGGAAAAGACATTTGAAAGCCAGATGGAGCGGCTCGAGGAAATCGTCCGTCTGCTGGAAAAAGGCGAAGCGCCGCTCGGTGACAGCATTAAGCTGTTCGAGGAGGGCACCAAGCTGTCCGCGGCGCTGGGCAAGATGCTGGACAAGGCGGAGCAAAAAGTCACAGTCATGCAGGAAAACGTGCAGGGTGAGCTGGCTGAGCAGCCGTTTGACGCGGAGGAGGCAGGAAAATGACGTTTGCAGAGCGGCTGGAAGCGGATATTGCGGTCATTGAGCCTGCGCTTGAAAAGTACCTGTCCCGCGAAACGGGAGAAGGGTACGACCGCATCTTCGAGGCCGCGAAATATTCGGCGATGGCGGGCGGCAAGCGTTTGCGTCCGGTGATTGTGCTGGCGTTCTGCCGCTTGTGCGGCGGGGATGCGCAAAAGGCGCTGCCGTTTGCGTGTGCGCTCGAGATGATTCACACCTATTCGCTCATCCATGATGACCTTCCGTGCATGGACAACGATGATTTACGCCGCGGACGTCCGACTTGCCATAAGGCATTTGACGAGGCGACCGCCGTGCTCGCGGGCGACGGGCTGCTGACCGCTGCGTTTGAGACTGCGGCCTCAGCAGAGGGACTGCCGCCTGAGATTGTGCTTGCCTGCATCCGGATTCTGGGACAGGCAGCAGGCATGAACGGTATGATTGGCGGGCAGGTGCTTGATATGGGCGCGGAGCACAGGAAGATTTCGCTGGACGAGCTGCGACTGCTGCAAAGCCTCAAGACCGGTTGCCTGCTGCGTGCGGCATGTGAGCTCGGCTGCGTTGCGGCGGGCAAAAACGATGCGCAGACGCTTGAAATGGCGCGCACTTTCGGAGACAAGCTCGGTCTTGCATTCCAGATTCGGGATGATATGCTGGATATCGAAGGCGACACCGCGACGCTCGGTAAAACGGTCGGTAAGGACGAAAAGAGTGAAAAATCCACCTTTCCGTCGCTGCTTGGCATGGAGGAGTGCCGTCGTCTGGTCGCCACGCTGACTGACGAGGCGGTGCAGGCAATATCCGGACGGCCGGAGAGCGCCTTTCTTGTTGAATTGGCGCGCAGTTTAACCAATCGCACGAATTAAACGCGGTTTTTTGCATGGTTTTCTTGAATCTGACGGATTCATGTGATAGAATAACAAATAAGTGACGTAGTATCCTAGTCAGCGCATACGATTCCCAGGACGGGCCTAAAAATCCGTAGAAGGGCATATCGATGAAGTCTCTGGTGTTTGCTTCTTACGCCCAGTTTGGGGTGGATGCTGGAGGTTAAGGCTTGCGGGCGCGCTTCAATGGCATGAAGTACCGACCCTCTCGCCGTGGAGACCTGTATGCGTGGGGCACCTATAGCATCGTTTCGATTGACGGATGCCTTACGGTACAGGATGAAACCTGTATTGCGGTGCGGCGGGGGCTGCGCGGAATACGCCGGTCATTGTGGCCGGAGGCCCGCGCGGCGCCCAAAACGCTGTGTGCAGTGTAGCCTGCCTTGCGTGGCCATGGTGGATATCGTATCCGCCCGCGGTTTCCCGGCCAGGAACGCCGCGGGAATTGACGGTTGAAACCATGTCTGCAAAAGAGGCTAAGAATCGTGTTGCCTGTAGTGGAAATCACCTAGGCTATTCAGCAATGAGGCAGGCAGAGGATTGCAGTGCGGACTCAGTGGCAATTCGGTCCCGGTGATGGTAACATCCCGGCACGGACTTTAATGGGAAACCCCCACGACGGCGACGCGTGGCAGTCCGCGGGGAAAGCCAACCGAACCTCAAGCCGCAAGATTAACTCAGCCTGCCGTCACTTCTATTTTGACGAAACAACCGTAAGGTTTTGTAATAAGGAGTATTTTTTTGGAAGCATCCGATAAACCGAGAAAAAAGAACCAGCCGCCGCAAAAGCCGCGGCTGATTAACACCAAATGGGTGGCGACCATTATGCCGGTCAGCTTTGTGCTGTCGGTTGTGATGAGTTATATGTCCAATGAAGCGCTCAACAGCGCGGGCACAATTTTATCCTTTGTGGTGCTGTTTTTCTTCATTGCTTTGGGCATAGTATTTGATATGATCGGCATTGCCGCCGCCTCCGCGACCGAAAAGGAATTTCATTCCATGGCGGCGCACCGCGTGCTCGGCGCGAAGGAAGCGGTGTGGATGACCCGCAACGCAGAAAAGGTATCGAGCATCTGCAATGACGTGGTCGGCGATATCTGCGGCATCATTTCCGGTGCAACAGGCGCGCTGATTGTCGCCAATATCACGGCTGGGATGAACGGCGTGAAAGTGGTGTTGGTGTCGCTTTTGGTGACTGGTTTGATTTCCGCGATGACAATCGGCGGCAAAGCGGCCGGTAAAGGCGTGGCGATTGCGTTCAGCAGCCGGGTGCTGGCCATTTGCGGACGGGTGTTGTCCGTGCTGCCGCTTTCACTGGACGGCAAGAGATAGAAGAATGCTTCCTTGGTGGGAATGATGTTATGAAGAGATACGGGATTTTGGACACGATCACAAGCCCAGCGGACCTGCGCGGGTTGTCATATGACAGCTTGGGGGTGCTGTGTGCCTCTTTGCGCGAGTTTATTGTCGACTCGGTTTCGCGCACAGGCGGCCATCTGGCCTCCAATCTGGGTGTGGTGGAGTTGGCTGTTGCGCTTGAGCGGGAGTTTGACTCCTCGCGCGACCGCATTATCTATGACGTGGGACACCAAAGTTATGTCCATAAAATTTTAACCGGCCGCCGTGACCGCTTTGATACATTGCGACAGTACGGCGGTCTTTCCGGTTTTATGAAGCCGGAGGAGAGCATTACCGACCCTTGTGTGACCGGGCATGCTTCGGATTCGGTTTCGGTTGCGCTGGGTATGGCGCATGCGCGCACACTGAAAAATCAGAAATACCATGTGGTAGCCGTTATCGGCGACGGCGCGCTGACCGGCGGTATGGCTTATGAGGCGCTCAGCAACGCAGGCACATCAGGGGAACCGCTTTTGGTGGTACTCAACGACAACAACATGTCGATTGCAAAGAATGTCGGCGGGCTGAGCCGGCATTTGTCGCGTCTGCGCGTCAGTCCGCGCTATCTGCATACCAAGGCTCACGTTAAAGAGCGTTTGGCACGGATTCCGGGAGGCGGCGCGGTATCGCGCGGCATTTCTCGCATGAAAGCGCGTATGAAGGGGCTGTTGCTGCCGACCTCTTTGTTTGAACAGATGGGGTTTATCTACCTCGGGCCGGTGGATGGACACGACCTGAAAAGTGTTTGCGAGCTGCTTGCGCAGGCAAAGAAAATCAAAAAACCGGTTTTGCTGCATGTGATGACGCAGAAGGGCCGGGGATATGCGCCCAGCGAGCGTGAGCCGGAAAAGTATCACGGTGTTTTACCGTTTGACCCGCTGACCAATGTGTTTAAAACGGCGAAAAAAGAGGATTTTTCCGCTTGTTTCGGGCGTGAACTGTGCGCTTTTGCGGAAAAGGATGCGCGTATCTGCGCGATAACAGCGGCGATGCCGTCCGGTACAGGACTGACGCGCTTTGCCTCTTGCTTTCCGGACCGATTTTTTGACGTGGGCATCGCAGAGGAGCATGCGGTGGCTATGGCCGCGGGCATGGCGGCGCAGGGACTGGTGCCGGTGGTGGCGATATACTCCACATTCTTACAGCGCGCCTATGACCAGCTTGTGCACGATGTGGCGATTGAAGGACTGCATGTGGTGTTCTGCGTGGACCGCGCAGGCATTGTCGGCGCGGATGGCGCAACACATAACGGCGTACTGGACGTGGCATTTTTGCGTTCGGTGCCGGGGGTAAAGATATTTTGCCCGTCGAATTTCGCTGAACTGCGCAGTATGATGTCGCACGCGCTCTATCATGAGAGCGGGCCGGTGGCCATCCGCTATCCGCGCGGCGGTGAAGGTGTGTTCCGAAAGGATACCGCGGATGAGACGATTGCCTGCGTGCGGGAGGCAGCCGGTCATACCGTGACGCTGCTGACCCATGGCATTATGGTCAATGAAGCAATCGCCGCAGCGGACATTCTGGAGAGCAAGGGCATACACGCACAGATATACAAAGTCAATGCAATCGGCAACGCGCTGGCGGATGCGCTCCATGGGCGAGAGCAAGAACTGTCCGGTTGGTGCGTTGTGGTCGAGGATGTGGTGGAAAGCGGCAGTCTGGGCGAGTGGGTTGCCGCCCATCGGGGCGGTCGGGTAGACCGGCTGAATACCGGCGACCGATTCCTGCCGCATGGCGGCGTAGACGAGCTGCATCGGCATTGCGGCATTGACGCGGAAGGAATTGCTTCGTTTGTTATCAAAAACCGAAAGGGAAAGGAAAACAACCTTGGCTAAAAAACGTTTGGATGTATTGCTTTTTGAAAAGGGATTGTGTCCTTCGCGGGAGCGTGCAAAAACCGCGATTATGGAAGGCATTGTCTATATTGCCGGGCAGAAGGCAGGCAAAGCGGGCGATATGGTGGATGAAAACGCCGAGCTGGAAGTGCGCGGCAATGAAAACGCCTTTGTCTCCCGCGGCGGCAAGAAGATAGAAAAGGCGCTCGATTATTTTTCTATTGACCCGGCGGGGCTGGTCGTAATGGACGTAGGCGCGTCCACTGGCGGCTTTACCGATTGCCTGCTGCGGCGCGGTGCGGTCAAGGTCTATTCCATTGACGTGGGATACGGGCAGCTTGCATGGAGTCTGCGGCAGGATGCGCGCGTCAAGTGCATGGAGCGCACCAATATCCGCTATGTGACCCCGGATATGCTGGAGGAAACGCCGTCTCTATGCGTAATTGACGTGTCGTTTATCTCGCTGCGGTTGGTGCTTCCGGTGGTTTCCGGTCTGCTCACCGAGGACGGTCGTGTGGCGTGTTTGATTAAGCCGCAGTTTGAAGCAGGAAAAGGCAAGGTCGGCAAAAAAGGCGTGGTGCGCGAGCCGGAAATCCATTTGGAGGTACTCGAGCAGTTCGTGGAAAACGCGCACACGGCAGGCTTTGCCGTGCAGGATATCACGTTTTCGCCCATTAAGGGGCCGGAAGGGAACATCGAGTTTTTGGGATACTTATGGAAGCAGGGCGAGGACAGTGTGCCCGACCTGCGTGAGGTTGTGCGACAGGCACATGAAGAATTGGATGGCTGAGACAGAAATGAAGCGCTTTTTTATCTATCCCAACATGCGCAAAGAGGGCGCATACGCTGTGCTGCCGCAGGTCTGTGACCGGCTGCAGCGAGAGGGTGTCCGCCTGATGCTGCCCATGCAGCTGCGGTCGGCGGCGCTCGACCTAAGCGGTGTAGACTATATGGATACCGGTGCGGCGGTGCAGTTTGCTGATTTGGCGGTCGTGCTGGGCGGCGACGGAACCATGCTGCGTCTGGCGCGCGCGGCGGCGCAGCAGGAGCTGCCCATGCTCGGCATCAATGTCGGACATGTCGGCTTCATGACCGAACTGGAACCGGGTGAGCTGGACGAGATGGAAAAACTTTTCCTCGGCAATTACTCGATTGACAGCCGTATGATGCTGCATGTGGCCGTATATCGGCAGGGGAGGGCGGTGTATGAAAACGATGCGCTCAACGATATCGTGCTGGCAAAGGGCACGGCGTTCCGTGTGGTACGCGTGCGGATTTCGGCGGATGATGAGGATGTGACTCACTTTAACGGAGATGGTTTGATTGTCGCCACGCCCACAGGGTCGACCGCTTACGGTTTGTCCGCGGGCGGCCCGGTGATTGAGCCAAGTGCGGAAAATTTGGCTGTCATTCCGATTTGCGCGCATGCGCTTGCGGCAAAGGCGTTCGTTTTTGCGCCGGAGCGGCGCATCGCGCTTTCCGCCGCCTGCGAGGGCGGCAGCGAGGTCTTTCTTTCCGCGGACGGCGGACAGGGCTTTGCCATCCGGCCGGACGATCGGGTGGAAATCACGCGCTCACCGCTGCGTACCCGTCTGGTTCGGCTCAAAGGAATCAGCTTCTATAAAATTTTGCAGAAAAAGCTCTGACAGGGGGCGCAAATATGAAGTTTCAAAGACAGGCGAAGATACTCGAGCTGATTGACCGGTTTGAGATAGAGACGCAGGAGGAGCTGACCGATCACCTGCGGGCGTTTGGCTACAATACGACACAGGCCACGGTTTCGCGTGATATCAAGGAGCTGCGGTTGATTAAGTCGCTTTCCGCCGAAACCGGCAAATGTAAATACACGGCGGCGACGGGCGGCGCAGCAGACAGCTTTACCACTCGTCTGCGCAACATCTTTCGCGAATGTGTCACTGAGATTTCCGCTGCGCAGAACATGGTGGTCATCAAAACGCTGCCCGGACTGGGACAGGCGGCCGCGATGGCGATTGACGCGATGCGAGCCTCGGATGTGGTCGGCACGCTCGGCGGAGACGATACGGTGTTTGCGGTTATGCGTGACAACGAGAGCGCGGCGCGCTTTTGCCAGCAGGCACAGGACATTTTAAAATGAGCAGAGGAGGAAGCGGCGATGCTGCAATTACTCCATATTGAAAATATTGCGGTCATTGAACGCGCGGACATCGAACTGGAAAATGGGCTCACCGTGCTGTCCGGCGAAACCGGCGCGGGTAAATCGATTGTTATTGACTCGATTGGCGCAATTCTCGGCAAGCGGGTCAGCCGCGACTTGGTGCGCGCGGGTGCGCAAAAAGGCTTTGTCAGCGCGGTGTTCACCGATCTTTCGCCGGGGCTGGTCAGCCTGCTCGACGAGCTGGCACTCACGGGCGACGAGCCGGATACGCTGCATTTGCAGCGGCAGATCACAGCGGACGGCAAAAGCACCTGTCGGGTGAATATGAAGCCGGTGTCGGCTGCTGTACTGCGGCAGCTTGCGCCCTATCTAATTGATATTCACGGCCAGAACGACGGTCAGAAGCTGCTGGATGAGCAGCATCATATTGACTATCTGGACGGATATGCGGGACTGGACGCGCTGCTGGCGCAGTACCGGCCCAAATATCAGGCGCTGCTTGCGCTGCGGCGGGAGATCACTGCGCTCGAGACCGGCGAGCAGGAGCGTCTGCAGCGCATCGACATGCTCTCTTTCCACAAGGAGGAGATTGAGCAAGCGGCGCTGCAGCCCGACGAGGACGAAACGCTTGCCCAGCGCAAGGCGTATTTTGATCATGCGGGAAAGATTGCCGGCGCGCTGGAGCAGGTGCGCCTCGCGCTGAGCGGAGACGATGAGGTTGGGGGCGCGTGTGCACTGCTTGACCAGGCCGCAGCGGCGCTGGCTGGGCTGCATGAGGTATCCGAGGCGTTCGATGCGATGGCGGAACAGGCCGAGGAGGTGCGGCTGCTCGCGGCCGATCTGCGGGACAGTGTCATAAGCCGCAGCGATAATCTGGATTTTTCTCCGGCTGAGCGAGAATGGGTGGAGCAGCGGCTCGACCTGATTTATCGGCTCAAGCAGAAATACGGCGGGACACTCGAAGAGATTGCCGCTTACCATGAGCGAATCACATCAGAACTGGAGACGCTTGCCGATTCGGACAATCGACGGGATGCGCTGCGCGAGCAATACCGTGCAGAGCTGACCGAGGCGAAACGGCTGGCCGGACAGATTTCGGAGAAACGACGGACAGCGGCCGCCCGCTTGGAAAAGGAAATCGTGCGGGAGTTGTCCGAGCTGGATATGGACAAGGTTAAAATGCGCGTGGCGGTGCACACGGGTGCAAAGCTGGCGGCGCATGGCTTTGACACGGTGACGTTTGAAATCTCGGTCAACCCCGGTGAACCGGAAAAACCGTTATCCAAGGTCGCCTCCGGCGGTGAGCTGAGCCGTATCATGCTGGCGCTCAAAAACGTCTTGACGGCGGGCGAGGATGTTGGTATGCTGATTTTTGACGAGATAGATACCGGCGTTTCCGGCCATGCCGCGCAGCAGATTGCGCGCAAGCTGTCCGCGATAGCAAAGAAAAAACAGACGCTGTGCGTCACGCATCTGCCGCAGATTGCGGCGATGGGCGACCATCATCTGCGTATTTCCAAATCCGTGCGCGACGGGCGCAGCTATACCGCCGTTCGGCCGATGGATCGGGCGCAGCGCGTGGACGAGATTGCGCGGCTGCTGTCCGGTGAACAGATTTCGGATGCGGCGCGCCGGAATGCCGAAGAGCTGCTGGAAATGGCAGGGCAGGAGGGCTGAGGCATGGTTATCATCGACGAGCGGTATAAGGAGCGCGCCCCGTAAGCGCGTGCGCGGAGTAGACGGATGAACCAAACGAAATAAATGCGGGAGAAAAACAGATGACACTTTACGAAGAACTCAAAGCGCGCGGGCTGATCGCGCAGGTGACTAACGAGGAAGAAATCAGCGAAATGATAAACAACGGCAAAGCCACCTTCTACATTGGCTTTGACCCGACGGCAGACAGCCTGCATGTCGGCCACTTTATGGCGCTATGCCTGATGAAGCGCCTGCAAATGGCGGGCAACAAGCCGATCGCGCTCATCGGCGGCGGCACGGGTATGGTCGGCGACCCCTCCGGCCGCACGGACATGCGCTCGATGATGACGGTCGAGACCATCCAGCATAATTGCGACTGCTTTAAGAAGCAGATGGAGCGCTTTATCGACTTTGGCGAAGGCAAGGCCATGATGCTCAATAACGCCGACTGGCTGATGAAGCTCAACTACATCGAGCTGCTGCGCGAGGTTGGCGCATGCTTCTCTGTCAATAACATGCTGCGCGCGGAATGCTACAAGCAGCGCATGGAGAAGGGTCTGAGCTTCCTCGAATTTAACTATATGATTATGCAGTCGTACGACTTCTACTACATGTTCCAGCACTACGGCTGCAACATGCAGTTCGGCGGCAACGACCAGTGGAGCAACATGCTCGGCGGCACCGAGCTTATCCGGCGTAAGCTGGGTAAGGACGCGCATGCCATGACCATCACGCTGCTGCTCAACTCCGAGGGCAAGAAGATGGGCAAGACCGCGGCGGGCGCGGTATGGCTCGACCCGAACAAGACCTCGCCTTATGACTTTTTCCAGTACTGGCGCAACGTGGATGATGCGGACGTGCTCAAGTGCATTCGCATGCTGACCTTCCTGCCGCTCGAGCAAATCGAGGAAATGGATAAGTGGGAAGGCGCGCAGCTGAACAAGGCAAAGGAAATCCTCGCCTATGAGCTGACCGCGCTGGTGCATGGCAAGGAAGAGGCAGACAAGGCGATGGAAGCCGCCAAAAGTATTTTTGTCGGCGGTGGCGCAAGCGAAAACATGCCGACAACAACGCTGACCGACGCGGACTTTGCCGATGGTCAGATTGGCGTGCTGACGCTGCTGGTCAAGTGCGGCCTTGCCGCCTCGAACGGTGAGGCGCGCAAGCTCGTGCAAGGCGGCGGTGTGTCCATCGACGGTGAGAAGATTGCCGACTTCAAGACGATGCTTGACAAGGACTTTTTTGCGCAGGAGCGCATGGTCAAAAAGGGCAAAAAGACCTTCCACAAGGTTGTGTTGGGTTAAACCTGACCGGAATAAAAAGGCGCTGCGGCTGGAATGGCCGCAGCGCCTTGCTGTTTGTATGACGGGGGATATGTCAGAAAGCGGCGAAAAGCGGCCTTGCGCATTGTTTCTCGGTGTATTATAATGGTACATGATTTTTTGTGATGAGGAGCACGATATGAAGCGACTTTTTGCAGTATTTTTGCTGCTTTTTGGATTGACAGGCTGTGCGGGCCGACAGCCAAGCTACACGACGGATTTTTTTGCGATGGATACCTTTATGTCGGTTTCCGTGTATGGCAGCGATGAGGACAGCGCACAGCAGGCTGCCGTAGCTTGTGAGCAGGAGGTCAATGCACTGGAGCCTGCCTTGTCCCGCACGCGGGAGGACAGCGACCTGCATCGCTTGAATCATGCAAACGGCGCCGTGTGTGAGGTCAGCGAGGATACGTATGCGGCAATTGAAGCGGCGGTGCAGTATGCTGCGTTGACCGGAGGTGCGTTTGACCCCACCATGGCGTCGCTGACCGATTTGTGGGGCATTAATACAGAAAACGCGCATGTGCCGACGCAGGCGGAAATTGACGAGGCGCTGTCTCATGTAGGCTATGAGAACATCAAACTGCTCGGGAACAATCAGGTACAACTGCTGGATGGCGCGCAGCTTGATTTGGGCGGCATCGGCAAGGGCTTTGCAACCGACGCTGTTTTCGCATTGCTCACGCAGCAGACGGAGGATGCGGCAACCGGCGCGCTGGTGCAGCTGGGCGGCAACATCGGCGCGTTCGGGCAGAATCCGGCACGTAACGGCGGAAACTGGGTGGTCGGTGTTGCCGATCCGGACAACAATGCGGAGTTTGTGGCAACAGCCGAGGTGCGGGATGCTTCGGTTGTCACTTCGGGCGACTATGAACGCTATTTCGAGCAGGATGGCAAGCGATATCATCATATTTTTGACCCTGAGACCGGCTATCCGGCGGATACCGGCCTGCGCAGCGTGACGGTGATAGACGAAAACTCCACCCGTGCGGATGCACTGACAACCGCGCTGTTTGTCATGGGGCTGGACGATGGACTGGCGTTCTGCGCGGAAAACAACATCGCAGCGGTGTTTATTACTGCGGATAAGCAGATTTATACCACAGATGCGGTTGCTTCGGTCTGTACCTATACCTTCCTCGGAGCGGAAAAGGGGTACACGGATGCGCAGTAGGCTCAAATGGGGCGACTTTGTCATCATCGGTATTGTGCTGTTGCTGGCAGCGGCGCTGACCGGAGCGCTTGCCGCAGGTACGCGGGGCGATCAGCTGTATGCGGAAGTCTGGCAGGATAATCAGCTGGTCGAGCGCGTCGCACTGACCGATGATACCGACCGCACCATTGACTTGGACGGGCATAATGTGATTGTGCTGTCCGGTAAAAGCGCGTGCATGGAGACGGCGGACTGCCGCGACCAGGTTTGTGTGCGCACCGGCGTACTGACACGTGTAGGGCAGGTTGCGGTTTGTCTGCCTAACCGCGTCGTATTGAAAATCGTCGGAGAAACGAGCGAAATCGACGCAATCGTATCGTAACGGAAAGGGCGTGAGACGATGAAAGCGAAAAGACTGACGCTTTGCGGCATGCTGACCGCGCTGGCGGTCGTGCTGTCGCTCGTCGAGCGGCTGTTTCCGCTGGATGCGGTTGTTCCGGTGCCGGGGGTCAAGCTCGGTCTTGCCAATGTGGTGACGCTGTTCGCGCTTACGCGGCTGTCTGTGCGGGATGCGCTGGCGGTGCTTCTGTGCCGCGTGGCGCTGTCCAGTCTGCTCATGGGCAGCGTGACCGCATTTTTGTTTTCACTGTTCGGCGGTCTGCTGTCGCTGGCGGCCATGTGTCTGCTGCTGCGCGTGGAGGAACGGTTCTGCTCGCTCTTGGGGGTGAGCGTCGCGGGCGCGGCGGCGCACAACATCGGACAAATTCTCGCGGCTGTTATCTGGATGCAGACCGGTGCGGTGGTGACATATCTGCCGTTTCTGCTGGTGATGAGTGTGCCGCTTGGGCTTGTGACCGGACTGACCTGCTCGGTTGTATTATCGCATATGCAAAAAATTGATTTTAACGTATAAAAAATCGAAACACCTCCTATACTAACGGCAAATACACAAGGAGGAAATGCAATGAAAAGGCTTATCGCTTTGCTTGCCGCGCTGACGATGGTGTTTGCCTGCGGCTGCTCCAACACGACGGACGAAACCAACCAGAACGGCACGGACAATAACGTGACCGAGGACAAGAACAATGACGGCGTGGTCGATAACGGCAATACCGTCGGGGATGACATTCAAAACGGTATGGACAATATGGGTGATGCCGTGGAGAATGGCATGGATGATGCCGGAAATGCAATTGATAACGGCATGGACAAAGTCGGCGATGCAGTGACCGGCAATGATAAGGGAACGACAACCGGTACGGCGGATACCGGCGCGGACACCAATCCCAAAACAATCAATCCGTAAGGGAGCGGGGCTTGCGAAAAGCGGCATGGCAAATGCGCCATGCCGCTTTGCCTTTATCGCGCGCAGCTATGCCAAAAACGACGCGCGCGGAAGCCGTCGATTGATGCGCTTTATGCCTTGCACCGTGCGGTGCGCTGTGATAAAATATTCCTATCATGGGCGGAAATGCCCATCAAGGAAGTTGGAGTGAAAATAATGGATGATAACCGTTTGGCGGAACTGCTGTTCCCGCATATTAATACCACGCCGGAGGAAATCGAGGCGCGCTATCCTAAGCGCATGCTGCCGGAGGGCGCAAAGGTGACTCGCATGGGGCCGAGTCCGACGGGTTTTATGCATCTGGGCAACCTGTACGGCGCGCTGGTGGACGAGCGTTTGGCGCATCAGTCGGACGGCGTGTTCTATCTGCGTATCGAGGATACGGACAAAAAGCGCGAGGTCGAGGGCGGTGTACGCACCATTATCGAGGTGTTCCGCGCATTCGGCCTGAACTTTGACGAGGGCGCAACGCTTGAGGGCGACAACGGCGCATACGGCCCGTATCGTCAGAGTCAGCGCGCGGAAATTTACCAGACCTTTGTCAAAAGTCTGGTACAGCGCGGCATGGCCTATCCCTGCTTCTGCACCGAGGAGGAGCTCGCCGCGGCGCATGCCCAGCAGGAGGCCAACAAGGAGAATTTCGGCTATTACGGCAAATATGCAGTCTGGCGTGACCGTCCGATGGAGGACATCGAGGCGGAACTTGCCAAGGGTACGCCTTACGTCGTGCGCTTCCGCTCGGAGGGCAGCATTGAGAATAAGATTCGGCACGAGGACTTGGTCAAGGGCAAGATGGAGGTCACCGAGAACGATCAGGATATCGTCATCCTCAAGTCGGACGGTATTCCGACCTATCACTTCGCGCATGTGGTGGACGACCATCTGATGGGTACGACAGTAGTCGTGCGCGGTGAGGAGTGGCTGGCGACCCTGCCGGTACATTTGCAGCTGTTCCGTGCGATGGGCTGGAAGGCCCCTAAGTACGCACATACCGCGCAGCTGATGAAAATTGACCCGGAAACCGGCGGCAAGCGCAAGCTGTCCAAGCGTAAGGATCCCGAGCTTGCGCTGACCTTCTATGAGCAGGAGGGCTATCCGGTGCCGGCGGTGCTCGAGTACCTGATGACGCTGTTGAACTCTAATTTCGAGGAGTGGCGGCGCGCCAATCCGGATTTGCCGATGAACGATTTCCCGTTCTCGACCAAGAAGATGAGCGGCTCGGGCGCGCTGTTTGATATTGAAAAGC
>DXEF01000046.1 GCA_019115085.1 Candidatus Agathobaculum pullicola
CAGCCCTCCAGCAGCATCGGCGTGGCTTTTATCAAAAGCTACGCCGCCATCTGCCTGGAGGGCTGTATGATCGTTTTGGCCTGTATTATCTTTTCCCAATTTGCCGCGGCGCCTCCCGCTATTGCGGACGACACCATGGCTGCCGCTACCATCGTTTGGAACTATATCGGGGAATTGGTTTTCAATATGCTGGTTCTGGTGGGCGCCATCAAGATGAGCGACCGGCTGGTGCGGGAACTGATGGGCCTTGGTTAATCCTGCAGGTCGTCAATATGGACGATACCGCCGCCGTTGAGGCCGGCCTCGCGCACCCGCTGGATCAAAATTTCCTCTTTTTCTTTCCCGCGCCGGCGCCGCTCCATGATGGCGGAGAGTTTCCGCACCAGGGAGTACACCCAGGACAGGACCGTCACCGCCAGCAGGATGTACCAGATCACATTGGCCAGCGTGTAGTGGGCGTAGTACCAATCGCTCAGCAGCGTCGGCACCACCAGCGCATACAGCAGCGGGATCGTCAGACGGAACACCGCGGCCAGGCGGAACAGGATGGACAGGATCAGGATCCCGGCCCCCAGAAAAATATATGCATAGAACATGGGTACACCCCTCTCGCTATTTTTTCACTTTGATGTTAGCATACCCCGGCGGACATGGCAACTCCTGTCTGCCAAAAGTCCAGGAACGGAAACGGAGGTGAAATCCAATCGAGGTACGCATCAACAAAGAGGTCCGAAACTATCAGGAGAGCCTGTTTTTCGGGCTGTCGCTCCGCCAGCTCATCTTTGCGCTGCTGGCCGTCGCTGTTGCCGTAGGCGTGTATTTTGGCCTGCGCTCTGTGCT
Organism: Candidatus Agathobaculum pullicola; assembly: GCA_019115085.1. GTDB lineage: Bacteria > Bacillota > Clostridia > Oscillospirales > Butyricicoccaceae > Agathobaculum > Agathobaculum pullicola. The sequence goes on from DXEF01000046.1 coordinate 841, forward strand.
GGCGACCGCCGAGATCGGATGGGTCTGCGTCCTGTGCGCTTTCCCGTTCGCTCTCGGCGGATTTTTCCAGTATAACGGCATGACGCTGGAGCGGTTTCTACTTGCTTATATCCGCACGGAATTTATATATCCTCACCGGCTCGTCTTCCAATCGGACAACCTGTACGCAAAACTCATGGAGCGTTCGAGTATGAAGGAGGCCCTGAAGATTGATTAAAACCCTGCAAAATACATTAAAGCAGGACAAAGAACAATTTACCGTGCCAAAATCCGTACAGGACGCCATCCCCATTCGCCGTATCTGGCCGGATGGGGTTTTTCAGTTTGGGAGCAAGTTCTCCAAGTGCATCCGTTTTTCGGACATCAACTACGCCATCGCCTCCAAAGAGGACAAGACGGCGATGTTCCTAAATTATTCCGAACTGCTCAATGCGCTGGACACTGGCTCTACCACCAAGATCACCATCAACAACAAGCGGCTCAACCGCCAGAACTTCGAGGAAACCATCCTTCTCCCGCCCCGCGGGGATTTTCTGGACGGATACCGGGCCGAGTACAATGCCATGCTCACGGACAAGGTCACCGACTCGTCCAACAGCGTGGTGCAGGAGCGGTACATCACCGTATCCACCCATAAGAAAAATGTAGATGAGGCCAGGACCTTTTTTGACCGTGTCATCGGCGACGTCACCAGCCGGCTCAATAAGCTGGACTCCCACAGCGAGGAACTGGACGCCATCGAGCGTCTGCGGATCCTCCACGACTTCTACCGGGTAGGTGAGGAAACGGAGTTCCACTTCAACCTGAAGGACAGCATGCGGAAGGGGGCCTCCTATAAGGATGCCATCTGCCCGGACAGCATGGAGTTCAAGAAGGACCACTTTGTCATGGGCGATAAGTTCGGGCGGGTCCTGTTCCTCAAGGAGTACGCCTCCTACATCAAAGACTCCATGATCAACGAGTTGACGGAACTAAACCGGACGCTCATGCTGTCCATCGATGTGATCCCCGTCCCCACGGACGAGGCGGTGCGTGAGATGCAGAACCGGCTGCTGGGCGTGGAAACCAATGTGACCAACTGGCAGCGCCGGCAGAACAGCAACAACAACTTCTCCGCCGTTGTACCATATGACCTCGAACAGCAGCGCAAGGAAACCCGTGAGATGCTGGACGATCTCACCACCCGTGACCAGCGCATGATGTTCGCCGTAGTGACGCTGGTGCATCTGGCGGACAGCAAGGAAGAACTGGACAGCGACACAGAAACCCTCCAGTCCATTGCCCGCAAGCACCTGTGTCAGCTCTCCACCCTCAACTGGCAGCAGGCGGAGGGGCTGGTGACGGCGCTGCCCTTGGGCCTGCGCCGCATCGATGCCCTCCGCACCCTTACCACCGAGGCGCTGGCCGTCCTCATGCCGTTCAAGGCCCAGGAGATCCTCCATCAGGGCGGCGTGTACTACGGCCAGAATACCATCAGCAAGAACCTCATCCTCGCCAACCGCTGGGAGCTGCTCAACGCCAACGGCTTTGTCCTCGGCGTGTCCGGCTCCGGCAAGTCCTTCACCGCCAAGCGGGAGATGGTGGGGCTGGCCCTGGCGGCGGAGAATGGTGACGGCGGGGCGCCGGACGACATCATCGTCATCGACCCGGAGAGCGAGTACCGGCCACTCATCGAGGGGCTGGGCGGCGAGGTGATCGAGGTGTCCGCCACCTCGCCCAACCACATCAACGCCATGGATATGGAGCAGGGCTACGGCGACGGGGAGAACCCGGTGGTGCTGAAGTCCGAGTTTCTGCTGTCCCTGTGTGAGCAGCTCATGGGATCCGGGAAACTCTCCGCCAAGGAGAAGTCCATCATCGACCGCTGCGCCGCCCAGTGCTATCGGGAGTACATCCGCAGGGGCTACACCGGCGCGGTGCCCACCCTGCAGGATTTCCATGCCGAGCTGCTCCGCCAGCCGGAGCCGGAAGCGCGGGACGTGGCGCTGGCCATCGAACTGTTCACCGAGGGCAGCCTGAACACCTTCGCCAAACCCACCAATGTGGACACCAATTCCCGCATCCTCTGCTATGACATCCGGGACCTGGGCCGTCAGCTTCTGCCCGTGGGCATGCTGGTGGTGCTGGACAGCATCTTCAACCGTATCATCCGCAACCGCCAGCAGGGGCGGAATACCTGGATCTATATTGACGAGATCTATCTGCTGTTCCAGCATGAGTACAGCGCGAACTTCCTGTTCACCCTCTGGAAGCGCGTCCGCAAATACCGGGCCTGCTGCACCGGCATCACACAGAATGTGGACGACCTCCTCCAGTCCCACACCGCCCGGACCATGCTGGCCAACAGCGAGTTCCTCGTCATGCTCAACCAGGCGGCGACGGACCGGACAGAACTGGCCCGGCTGCTGAATATCTCGGACAACCAGCTCTCTTACATCACCAATGTGGACTCCGGCCGCGGCCTCATCAAGTGCGGCAGTGCTATCGTACCCTTCATGGACAACTTCCCGAAGAACCGACTGTATAAATTGATGACTACCAAGCCCTCTGACACAGATGGCACCATCGGGATGGGGCGGGCCGCGTGACGCGGCCCGTTTCCATGGGGAGGTGCTTGGATGGATAAGATCAAGGAGAAGCCGCAGGCCACATCCTCCATCCGGGAGAAGATAACGGCCGTACCGAAGGAGTTGGTCCATCGCGGCCTGGAGGATGGGACGGACCGCCTGCGGACGCAGCTCCGTGACGCCGCCCAGCAGGGGCGGCGGGATGACTATGGCGGCGACCAAATCGAGGATACCACTGCGGACAGCATGCGCCGCATGGAGCGCGGTGCGGAAAAGCTCATTAAGGAGAAACGGAAGAACCGTGCCTCCCGCGACGGCAGTTCCGCGGATTCCACCGCTGGGGATCCCGCGCCGGAGATCCGTACACGGGAGCATGAAAGCCGTGTCAACGCCGCAGCGGCAGGCCAGCCCGCTGAGCCGGCCGGTAACGCCGGGCAGCGGATCAAGACCAAGGACGCATACCTGCGCGCTCAAACGGAAACGCAGGTTTCCGGCCTGTCACCAGAGCGCACCCAGGGCCAGCAACCCTTCATCCGGGAGCGCGGGCGGCAGGCAGCGCAGAAGTCCGCGCAGGACAGAGTCGAGCGGATGCGTCAGCCAGCAGGCAGCGGGCAAGAGCCTATGCAACCTGTAGGAGATCGCCGGTCTTCCGGCAGAACTGCACATGGGAATGGGGGCAGGCGGGACGGGACTGTATCGCCCATGCGGCCAAAGGTGGAGCCTGCCCAAGATGCCGGCCCCCTGCCAAAAGGGAAACGCAAAACACCTGCCATAAAGGAGGCAGGCCGTGGCAGGGCCGTGCGCCACGCAAAGCCGGTTGCCGGCTCCTCCAGGCGGGTGGTAAAAACAGCGGACCATGCTGGGAGGGCTGCGGCCCAGACGGGGCGTGGGGCCACCCGTGCCGCCCAGAGCGCCAAAGCAGCCCATGTGGCACAGCAAACGGCCCGGTTCCGGCAGGCGGCAAAACAGGCGGGGAGTGCGGCGAAAAAGGCCGCTGCCAAGGCTGGAAACGCCCTGCGGGCCATCTATGCCGCCGCCAAGAGCCTGATCGCCGCTGCGGCTGCGGGAGGATCTGTCGTCCTTGCCCTGTTGGTCCTGATTTGTGTCGTCGGCCTGTTAATCGCCTCCCCCTTTGGTATCCTGTTCGCCAACGAGCCTGCTGACAGTACCTCTGTGGCGCTCAGTACGGCCATCGCCCAGATCAATGAGGAATACGCTGGTAAGCTGGAGGAACTGCAGGCCGGGGACTACGACCAGATTATCATAGACGGCGCCCCGCCGGACTGGCGGGAGGTCGTGGCGGTGTTTGCGGTGAAAACCGCAGGGACCAATGACGGCGTGGATGTGGTCACCCTGGACGCCGGCCGGGTGGAGCGTCTGCGGGAGGTGTTCTGGGATATGGTATCCCTCTCCTCCGAGGCGGAAACCATAGACCACCCGGACAGCGACCCGGACGACGGCGAGGACGACAGCTGGACGGAAACCATCCTGACCATCTCCGTCACGGGAAAGACCGTGGACGAGATGCGGGAACACTACGCCTTTACCGACGAACAGAACGACATGCTGGATGACCTGTTAGAGAACCTCGACCTGCTGGGCGGGGCCATTGGGAATCTGGCCGTGACGGAGGCCGACGCCAAAAAACTGCTTGCCTCGCTGCCGGCGGGCCTGAGCGCCGAGCGCCGGGAGATCATAGAAACCGCCTGCCAACTGGTGGGTAAGGTCAACTACTTCTGGGGCGGCAAGAGCCTGGTCCTCGGCTGGGACTCCCGCTGGGGTACCACCATGCAGGTCACTGCCCCCGGCAGCTCCAGTTCCGGCACCTACCGGCCCTACGGGATGGATTGCTCAGGGTACGTTGATTGGGTATTCTATAATGCCACAGGCGGCGAGTATATCATCGGTCACGGGGGAGGGGCCTCCGCGCAGCACACCTACTGCACCACCATCTCTTGGGACGAGGCGCTGCCCGGCGATCTGGTATTTTACCCAGAGGACTCCCATGTGGGCATCGTAGGCGGCAGGGATGAGAGCGGCAATCTGCTCATCATCCACTGCGCCAGCGGATACAACAATGTGGTGATCACCGGCATCGAGGGCTTTACATCCATTGGCAGGCCGGTATACTTTTCGGACTAAAATCAGGAGGACCGCTGCGGGGATACACCCCGCAGCGGTCCTCCTGCCCCGTAAAGGTGAGAGGGATCTGCCCAGCGTTTCCTGGGCGGATCCCTCTTGCTTTTATGTATGCAGCCACGAGGCCATATCCCGCATCTTCGCCAGCGCCTCCCCAGGCCCCTCGATGCGGATAGCGCCGCCGAAGGTGAATACCCATGAGAAGAACGGCGGCGTGGGCGCCACATCCACGGTGGCCCGGAAGTGGTTGGCGTCCACCACCTCCGTGTCCACATCCTCCCCGAAGTGATCTATGATGTTTCGCATGGTGCGGTTCTCACACAGCAGCGTCACCCGCTGGGGCATGTCGTGATACATGCCAAAGATTTCCCGGATGTAGGACGCTGGGTCAAAGGACGGATCCGCTATGTAAGGGGCATCTGAATCCTGGATGGCCGTCATGCGGTCCACCCGGAACTGGGCCAGTTTGCCGTGCTTTTCCGACCAGCCCACGGCGTAATAGAAATCCCGGCTCCAGATGAGGACATAGGGGCTGAATCCATAGCGGTAGCCCTTGTGTTTCAGGACCTTTTCCTTTTTCGGCGTGTACTCGAAATACTGGAAGGAGATGGCCCGTTGTTTGTGAATCGCCGTCTGGATCGCGTCGATGGCGTAGTACACGGCCTCGTTGTCCGGCTTGGCCGTGCCGTCCATGTAGACGGGGCGGTTCAGGAGCGCGGCGTTGTGTCTGCTGGTAAGATGGCCTAACTTCTCAATGAGGGCGGTGCTTTTCTTCTCTGTGATGAGGTGGGAGGACTCCACAGCGTCCACCAGCAGTTTCAGTTCCGGCAGCTCAAGCAGCCGGGAACCGACGAAGTAGCGGTTTTGCGTGCTTTTGATGCAGATGACGTCCAGGCCGAAGTCCATGAGCAGTTGGATATCGCTGTACACATTTTTCCGGGTGGTCTGGATGCCATGAGTCTCCCAAAAACGGAGAATATCCGCGCCAGTTGCGTAGTGGTGCTCATCTGTCTGCTTCAGGAGAAGTTGTAGCAATAGGAGAATTCGGGAGCGCGGATCGTTTTGCATATTGGTCATCCTCAATTTCGAAGACACTCTTGGTGTAATGAGTTCGATCTCCACAGGTTACATGAGTTGTTTCTTTAATTTTTGGAAACTCTCGTCGCTGATGACGTGCTCAATCCGGCAGGCATCTGCCTCTGCGGTTTTCGGATCCACGCCGGCGGCAATCAGACGCTCGGTAAAGAAACGGTGCTTTTCGTAAATCTGTTCCGCCACTTCCCGGCCAATGTCGGTCAGGTGCAGGAAATAGTCGCTGTCCATCGTCAGAAAACCTCCATCCCGCAGGGTCGCCACCGCATGGCTCACGCTGGGCTTTGACACCTCCATATGCCGGGCGACATCAACAGAGCGCACTGTTCCTTTCTGCATTTGGAGCACTAAAATTGCCTCTAAATAATCTTCACCCGATGTGGTGGCTTGCTGTTTTCTTTTCATATTTCCCTCTTAGGACGTTCATGTCGGTAAGGAAGACATTTGCTGTTTCTGCTGGAGTGCAACCAAATGCGCATACAACCCGCCTTTTTTAGCCAACTCGCTGGGAGTCCCCACTTCAGTCACTTTTCCTTTGTCCAAAACAACTATCTTGTCTGCATTTGCTATGGTCCTCATTCGATGCGCAATAACTATCACTGTCCTACCTTTTAATAACGCTGACAAGGCAGTTTGTACCATTGTTTCACTTTCTGCATCCATAGATGCAGTTGCTTCATCGAGAAGAATAACAGGAGCATTTTTTAGCAAGGCACGGGCAATAGAAATGCGCTGGCGCTCGCCACCGGATAATTTACTTCCGTTTTCCCCGATATTCGTGTCATAGCCTTGCGGTAAACGATCAATAAACTCATCACATTGGGCGGCCTTTGCTGCGGCTCTAACATCTTCGTCAGAAGCTCCGCTACGGCCAAGCCGTATATTTTCCATTACCGATTCGTCAAAAAGGGTGACATTCTGGAATACGATTGCATAGTTTTTTAACAATACTTCTGGTTCAACAGTTTTGACATCTATGCCTCCAAGTGTTATGAGTCCGGAATCGGCGTCCCAAAAACGCGCTGCTAATTTTGAAACTGTTGATTTTCCACTGCCAGATGGCCCGACTAAAGCAGTTATTTCGCCTTGCTTTGCTACAAAAGATACTCCTGTCAGAACTGGTTCCTCGTTATAAGAAAAGTAAACATCCTTGAACTCAATATCGCAGCCAATGTTATTGCAACAGTCTGAGCCGGTTTGTTCCTGTGTATTGTCTATCTGTTTCATCCGGCCAATGCTTACAAGTGCGGCAAAAACCTCCGCTAATAGCATGAAACAGTTGGTGAATGGATCATAGATTCGACCAGCGAAAAGAAGGAACAGTATGAGCATGGGAATAGAAAGCATACCTTCAATCACCAAGTTTCCCCCTATAAGCAAAACAGCAACTAAACCAAAGCGCAGGATGAACTGAGCAGCTGTTGTAGATGCTCCGGGGGCTAACTCATTTCGGAAGGAACAACGAATAACATTCTCTAACTTTTTATCAAGTTCATCCAAGTATACATCCGTTTTTGAGTATGCTTTTAATTCTTTTATAGTATCAATATATTCTTGTACTGCGTCATAGGCGCACCTTTTTGCCTCCAGATTTTCAAGTTCCGCCTTACTCTGTGCCTTACGAGCAAGAACAACAACAATTGAGGCAACTGGTACCGGGACAATAATACAAAGAGCCATCCTCCAGTCTAAAACTGCCAGCCCCACGGACATAATAACAAACATAAGAATTGTGCCTAACAACTGTGGAATCGCATTAGAAAATGTCCTTTCTAATGCTGTACAATCCCCCATAATAGTAGTTGTCAGATCGGCTAAATTTTTCTTTTCAAAGAATGACAGTGGAAGTTTTCTGAGTTTTTCAGCCAGCACAATTCTTCGGTTTGCACTTTCCTTATATGCAGCAGTGTATGTCAAATTGTATTGTACTAATTGGGCAATCGCGATCATGCCAAAAAGCACCAGGGTAATTCCGACAAAGAACGGAATATTCCGACCTACATTAACTTGAGTCCCCGCCGCTTTTTCTAAAAGCATCATTACTACCATCAACAACAAACTTGCTGGAATGATCTGTATCAAATTGGCGCAGGCAGTTGCTATAATTCCTTTCGCTAAATCTTTTGCGCCTTGATCGCTTAATGCAAACGCACGTTTTAGCATAGACAGCACCTCAACTTTCTATATGCCACTGCACCGTTTTGTTATAATTGTCCCACATTTTAGCATACTCGCCCTGATGCTTTATCAAATCAGAATGTGTTCCGCTTTCCGCTATCGCACCGTTTTTCATCACCAATATTTGGTCTGCATCCTGGACAGTCGAAAGCCGATGTGCAACCATAATAACCGTTTTATTCTTTATAAGTCCATCAAAGGCCTTCTGGATTTGATGCTCATTTTCGGGGTCAGCATATGCTGTCGCCTCATCTAAAACTACAATAGGAGCATCTTTTAAAATAGCGCGGGCAATAGAAATGCGCTGTGTTTCGCCCCCGGACAGGTATATACCTTGACTTCCAATAATTGTATCTATTCCGTTTGGAAGCTTTTTCAGTATGTCGTCGCACTGCGCCAGATGAGCTGCCTTTAGAACTTCCTCACGGGTTGCCGATGGTCTTCCGGCTCTTATGTTTTCTAATAGGCTATCCTTAAACAACTTGGGGTCTTGGAACACAAATGCCACCATTTTCATTAAATCACCCTGTGGGATTTCCCTGATGTCAACGCCGCCAATTTTTACTGCGCCATCCTGCACGTCATAGAACCGAGGGATCAGACTGGCCGCTGTGCTTTTACCTGACCCGGAGTGTCCCACAAGGGCCGTTATTGCTCCTGCTTTTGCCATAAAAGTGAGATGTGAAACTGCGGGGTGATCGGTATTATCATATGCAAATGTCACATCTTCAAAAGCGACCTCATATGTATCAGGATATTGGGGGATCGCTGGTTCTGGTTGCTGTTTAGAAGTTAAAATCATATCGATTCTACGCATAGACTCCTCTGCCTGCATTTTATAACTAGTCATATACATAATTTTATTAAGCATCACTGCGCATGCCGGAGAGAAAATCACGTAAAACAGAAAACTTTGAATAAAATCTCTGAGTGTCGGGGTCGTAAATCCAACTAGAAAGCCAATCGGAACCAGCACTAAAAAGGATGAGTTTACGATAGCATTAAATGCAACCATGCCTTTCTTGCAAGACATAGTATAAGCAAGTGCGTACTTTTTATAGGTCTCTATCGCATTATGAAATTTGGCGAACGACTTTACAGTTTGTCCGAACACCTTGACAACGGCGATTCCTCTAATATATTCAACAGCCTCATGGTTCATTGTTTCTTGAGCGTCTTGATAAATTCTCATAAACTCAGCACTATTCTTTCCCATGAGAGAGCTTTGCAGATAAAAGGCCATTCCATATAAGATAATAAGTGGAACTCCAATACGCCAGTCAAAAATGATCATAAAGCAAACACCAGCAATCAGGGTTACTTGGGCGCCTGTTAAATCTGGCAACTGATGTGCAATAAAGGTCTCCGTTTGAAAACTGTTTTCATCAATTATTTTACGCAATTTTCCGCTTGGATTGGCATTAAAATAGCCAATTGGCATATGAGCAAGGTGCCTTAATGCTGCCATCTGCAGGTTTTTTTGAATATGGAACGCAACGATATGAGAAGATAGCAAAGCCAAAAAGTAGAGTACTACTCCCACGAGTTCTAATCCTAATGCAAAAAGGCCCCAATTCAATAATGCTTGGCCATTCAATTGATCGCCTAAAAATACAGCGATAAGTTCTCTTGCCGCAAAATATACACAGATAAAAGGGCCTATAATAAACAACGCACTGATGCCGGAAAGGCAACGGGCAAAAGTCAAGAGGCCCCTGTATCTGCCGGCAAAACTGAGAATCCGCTTAATTCCTTTTGATTGATTGCTCACCAATATCTGGACTCCTTTCAACCGGCAGAGCAAATATATGGTTTAACATAACTTCTCTGTAATCTATTTGCAATATGTCGTTTCTCTTTCTACAAACGGCGTGCTATGTTTTGCATAGCACGCCGTTTGCAGAATGGGAAAATGCTCACTTTAATGTGATATTTTGTACAGCAGTAAAGTTTGCATCAGGCGGAAAATCGTAGTTTGCAATCTTATCACTATATACTGCAAGTTGGTGAGGATACACCAGAGGTGTAGTAAGGCACTGATCCGCCATCGTAGTCAAAATAATTCCATAAATCTCTTGGATTCGTTCCTCGTCAGTAGTAGATTCCAATTCTGTAATCAGATCGGCACCGCCCGGCAAGTATGCAGCGACCTGGGAGATAATTGGGTCCATGGCCATGCTGGGATCGATATTACCGATCGTATTGCCCGGATCATAGAAACCGCCTTGTGTTTTAAATAAGGTAAGGCCGTACTCTCCAGTTGTAATCATTGCATACCAGTCCATCATTTGTGCAGACTGCGGTGTAAGTTCGATTCCGATTTTCCCTAACTGGTCGCAGATATAAACAACCAAGTTATCATCAGAAGCGGAGCCTGCTTGGTACTGGAACGGAGAGGATAGTTTCTCACCGTCCTTTTCACGGATGCCATCGCCATCCGTATCAATGTATCCTGCTTCATCAAGCAATTGGTTTGCCCTGTCTATATCATAAGAGTATACGGTTTGCTCTACATCACAATAGGGTAGGGTCTTCGGGAAGAATGTATCTGCTTTTTCATACAGGCCGCCATAAATGCTCTCAGAAATTGCATCTTTGTCTAAGGCCAATGTAATGGCTTGGCGAACAACTTCATCACCGAACATAGAGCTACTTAAATTGTAACCAATATATCCGGTGCGGAAAGATTTGTCGTCAACCTTGGCGCCAAATCCCTCAGTGTTTTGCATTTCCACAAAACTTTCGTTGGAGACGTTCGTGATTCCTGCGACAAAATCAATCTCCCCGTTTTTCAATGCGAGAATTTTAGCATCATTGTCAGGAATGCTCTTGATAGAAAAACTCTCAACATCAGGTCTTTCACCCCAATAGTAGGGATTGCTCTCGAAATTCCAGGTCTGCCCGTCATTATCTCCAGCATACATATAGGGACCTGTACCATAGGTTGCAGTTTCAAAAGTATCCTTTTTCGTTAAATCATCATTAAGTTGTTCACTCGATACGATTCCGAATGGATTCGCCAAACACAGCTCCCGCAGCGCATTATAATAAGGTTGCGTCAGATGCATTTCAACAGTATAGTCATCAACGACCACTGCATCTTCAATAATTGTAGACAGGCGGCCATAGGTTCCATTGTATTGCCCCAAATTGATGGGAACGGCCAAAAGCGATTTGGCAACATCTTCCGCAGTCAGATCGCTACCATCAGAAAATTTCACATCATGCCGTAGATTGAATGTGTAGACCGTTCCATCTTCGCTAATTGTCCAATCCTCGGCCAGACCACCAACGTATTCTCCATCTTGATATTCTACAAGCACATCGTAGAAATTGCTAAGATAATATGTGATACCGAAGTTGCTTGCCGATACATCGGGCGTCATAATTGTATAGAAATTTTCAAATCCCCAACTTTCGGCCAAAGTGATGTGGTTGGTTTCCGTTTCCTCCACAACATCATTGCCCGAAGTAACAGGCGTTTCTGAGTTTTCGCCATTGTCGCCTGTACAGGCAACCAACGAAACCATCATGGCCGCAGCCATAAGAATCGTTGCAAGTCTTTTGAATTTCATCGCAAACTATCCTTTCATTTTATTTCTGCTATGATCAATTCCAACAATGATTATGTATCAGTAATTCCACTCGCATATAAAAGCGTCTTGCTGTATTCGCTTGTAAATACTGATATATCTCCAGAAAATTCAACCTGTTCAATCAAGGTGGAATTTCTCATAACCAAAATTACGTCAGCAATAACGACGGCTAACTCCATATCATGTGTAATAAATATAAGGGTAAATGCGAGTTTCCTCTGCAAGTCAACAATTTCTTCAATGATCTTCTTGCGTAAAGGAAGGTCAAAGCCATTTGTTGCCTCATCAAAAATTAGACACTTAGGTTCTGCTGCCACGGCCCTTGCAATAGCGACTCGTTTTTGCTCGCCCCCAGATAATTCTGCGGGAAGACGCGAGTAGTATTCAACAGGCAAATTACATAAATCCATCAGATCATGACACCTTTTTTTGCGTTCTCCTTTGTCTAAATGAAAAAAACACAAAAGAGGTTCTTCGATTGATCTACCCACGGACATTTTAGGATCTAATGCAGATGAAGAGTCCTGTTGAATAATTTGGACTTCCTTGAAGTAATTTGTATGAACCTTGTGTTTACCGTAAACAGGCATCCCATCGACATAGATATTCCCCGTCGTAGGACGCTGGAGGCCCGCAATCATTCTGGCGAGTGTTGTCTTACCTGACCCTGACTCACCAACGATGGCATACCGTTCACCATCAATGAATTGGATTGAAACTGGGGAAACCGCCATGAATCCCTCTTTGGAAAACGGATTGCGGGCAAAAGTGCAACTTACATCTTTCGCCTCAATCATAGATAATCACCGCCTTTCCAACGTACAAGCACTAAGCAGATATTTTGTATATTCTTCTTTAGGTTCATTGAATATCTGCTCTGTTGTCCCTGCCTCGACCAACTGGCCATCATTCATTATTAAAATTCGATCCGCCATTGACGCCGCTCTTAAATCATGTGTAACAAATAAGATCGCCATGCCGCCACTGCATAACTGCCTAAGTAATTGCATCAATTCAATTCGGTTACAGGCATCTATTGCTGTAGTCGCTTCATCAGCAACCAATATAGTAGGCTGATTGATTAGTGCTGCTGCAATCATAATCCGCTGCAACATCCCACCTGAAAGGGCATCAGGGTAACTCTTCAGTATCCGTTTCAAATCATCAAGGCCCAACTGTTGTAGTGTGTTGCTCACTAATAGTTGTAATTCCTGCCGCGATATTTGGGGGTTATGTAAGTAACATGTTTTTTCTAATTGCCTTCCAATACGCAGCGATGGATTAAATGCTGTCATGGGGTTTTGCATAATATAGCATATTTCTTTACCGTAGATTGCCTGCAATCGTTTCTTTGAACAGTGCAGCAAGTTTTCCCCCCTATAAAGCACCTCACCTGAAATGGAATAATTAGAACTAAGTAAGCCCATAACGGCCTTGCATACCGTCGTTTTTCCTGCCCCAGAGCTGCCCACAATGGACAACATTTCTCCTCCATCTATTGAAAAAGAAATATCCTTTGCAATTTCTTCACCCGTTTTGAGAGTAATAGTGAGATCTCTGACGTCAAGAAACACTGATCTGGTCCTCCTTGCCAATAAAATCCCGAATACCTTCACCTAATAAATTAAAGCCCGCACAACAGATAATGAGGCATATGCCGGGATAAACAATTAGGGCGGGATTTGTATAAATGCTGTTTCGAGCGTCATTAAGCATGGCTCCCCACTCCGGAGTACCAGCAATAAGGCCCACACCCAAAAATGCAAAACTTGATACCGATAGAATTGCTGATGCTATTCCCGTGGTAAAATAGACAACAAACTGTGGCAATACATTCGGGATAATGTGGTGAAGTACGATCCGCATTGCAGATGCACCAGATACTCTTGCGGATTCTACATACCCCTTTCCACACTCGGTCTTTGCATAAGAACGCGCCATGCGTAAGAACCACGCAGACATAGAAATACCAATTGCAGTGATAATGCTCGCAACAGAATTGTTAATAACTGACACTAATGACATTGCTATTACTAAAAGCGGAAATGCCATAAATATATCGCACAACAATCGGATGACCTCATCTATTAGGCCACCTTTATAAGAAGTGTAGCATCCAATAAACAATGCAATCGCTGCTAGTACTATCAGCACAGGCACCGTAAGGCTTAGTGAATATCGCGCTCCGTAAATTAAGCGCGAAAGTTCACACCGCCCCATTTGATCGCATCCAAGAGGATACTCGGCTGATGGCGGGGCATTTTTTAGTGCAAGGTTTGTTGCATTTGGGTCATTTGGGGCAAGGAGGGGTGCAGTTATCGCAATACAAATAAATAACGCAATAAGCAAAACACCAATGACAATTTGTGGATGTTTCCTCATACACGTTTCCTCCTATACGCAGGGCAAATAATGCCCGAGAAGATGTCTGCTGCAGTATTAAAAAGAACAAATAGGATTGCGCAAATAAGTACCACACCCGATATTCCATATACATCCATACTTTCGCACGCTTCAGTTAAATAGTATCCAAGACCCTGAATGGAAAAGACAGTTTCTATCAGTGCAGAGGTTCCAAAAACTGATGCGCAATATTGTGCGAAAAGTGTTATGGCCGATGGAAATGCGTTCCTCAGGACCTCGCCGTATACAATTTTAGATGTGGAAAACCCCCTCGCTTTAGCGTAAGTAACATAGTCACTTTTTAATTCGTTTATTACAGCAGCGCGCAAAACTCTGATAGAAATACAAGCAATTGGAATGGCAATAGAAATAGATGGCAATATAAGGGATTTAATACTCCCGTCTGAAATCACACTAAATATCGGAATCTCAACTGCAAAAGCAATTAGCAGAATGAGTGCCAGCCAAAAACTCGGAACACATATACCAATTATGCAGATAACTCTTGTTGCATGGTCAAATGCTTTGTCTTTCCATATGACAGAAAACGCTGATATTAAAACGGTTAAAATAGCAACCCAGAGCATAGACATAATAACTAACATACATGTAACAGGAAGGGCATTTCTAATATTATCAATGACAGGCTTTCGATTGGTAATTGAAATACCCAAGTCCCCGGTAAGTAGTCCTTTTATATAATCTGCATATTGCTCAGAGAGTGTACCATCCAGGCCAAGTTCAACTCTCATTGCTTGGATTTGCTCTTCTGTTGCGAACAATGTAGTCTTTCTTACAAGCATTTCTGCCGGATCTGTACCGGTAAATATCTGCAAGCAAAAACTGAGAGTAACGACTCCCAAAGTCACAATTAGCAAGGTTATAATACGTTTTACAATTCGCGCACTGATCCCCATACTGAACAACTGATTTGCCCCCCATTCGCTCGAGGTTAGACATCGCTAACTAACACCCTTAAAAAGAACCGCTGAACGCGGCTCTTTTCACCATTCTCTAATTAACGTCAATTATGATAGCACAAGATCATATATTCGTCTATAACTGTTTAGGTCAAGTCTTAATCCATTTAGGTCACGAGTATTTCAAACGATATGCGATAGGAGTCATTTCGTATACTGATTTGAATGCCCCAGAAAACTTTCCTTGATTTTCATACCCTGCAAGACTGGCAATTTCACCCACACTCAATGTCGGCTCTGACCTAAGTAATTCCGCAGCAGCCTCCATCCGTTTCCTTTTCATAAACGTGCCTAGAGAAGCACCGGAAATTGACTTAAAGCAGCGTTTCATACTTGATTCCGAAACCCCATAAATCTCTGCTATCTCAGAAATATTTTTTTGTGTAAAAGGATTTTCAATAATATACTGATAGACCTGTTGAGTCCGCCGGGATACTTTCTCCGTAAACTGTTGGGGCGGCTCCACATAACTGTTATCCAGTTGGCTTAATAAAAGTAAGATTTCCAGGATTTTCAGCCAGTAATACGGCAATCTTATCTGGTTCTCAACGCTCAAGATCTCTGCAAAAATATGGTCGATTTTTTGTTTGGATTTTATTAAAAGAACACGTCCTTCCGGACATAGAGTTGTGCGGATTTTTTGCAAGTCTATATGCCACTTAGAGAATTCATTGTCGAGAGTCGTCTGGGCTGTTTCTAGCTCCAAGAGAATGGTTATACCTTTATATTTATTGAAAGGGATTCTTGAATTGACAATAACCCGTTTATCATGGTATAGGCCAGATATACTTAAATCCTTTTCACCCAAGAAGGTAATTCCGCCTCCGACCATTTCAACTTCGTGTCCGCCCTCAAGGCAATAATTTATTTCTAAAAAATCTTTTTGGACATTTAGTGGCTGATAGCAAGAACTTAGATTTAGATCATTAAAAGACAGTTGAATACCTGGCGCAATATTATAACAGTGCATTTTCCCAGACCCGCTCTCATCCTCGTATCGCCGGAGGGTATAAAACTGGCGGGGCGTATCATCTGTATAATAAAATGCTCTGAATTCCGGAATATCAACAACATCAGCCATACTTATTTGCCCTTTCTTGGAAATCGTGATTGACTAAAGAAAATGATAACGCAAGTGTATTCTAATTTCAACAAGGATATGTAATTGAAGTATAATTAAAAGCAGGACACATGCCACACGGTGTGTAGCATGTGTCCCAACTTACTGAACCTGGACGGTTTTAAATGATACCCTTATGCGGCCGGGCCCTTGTGCCGCGGGCGGTTTTTTTGTGTATCACTGGATATTTCCGTCAGGCAGGACGCGGGAACTCCACAATATTTTGCGCCTTCACGGCGGGAAACAGCAAAATCCTGTTGCGCAAACAGGGAAAACGCGGTACAATGTTAAACAGAAAGGTGGTGCCCGTTTTCATGGCATTCACAGGCTTTAACGCTGCGGGTATAGATTTGCTGCAGCTGAACCGCCTGCAAAACAGCAAGGATTTTTACGAAGAACATAAAGAAGAAATCAAGCAAAAGGTTATTTTACCATTTCATGAATTGATTGCACAGATGACGCCTGCGATGCTGGAAATTGATGCACAGTTTGTCGTCACTCCATCGCGGATGGTGTCGCGAGTGCGGCGTGATACGCGTTATACGAAGGATAAAACGCTATATCGCTCTAATATGTGGTTGTTTTTCCGTCGGAAGCGACAGGAGCACGAATCTGTGCCATGCTATTATTTTGAAATACATCCGGAGTTTTGGGGCTTTGGCTGCTGGGGCGCATGGGGCAGGGGAGAAATGGAATCTCTGCGCGAGATGATTTTGCACGAGGATAAGCTGTTTCTCGAAGCCTATGATGCAGTGCGGGCTTGTCCGCAGATGTATTTAGGGGGAGAAATGTACAAGCGACCCAAGTTTCCGGATGCAAAGCAGATGTATCAGGATTGGCTTAACCGCAAGGAAATCGGCGTAGATTTCCGTGAAACCGAGGACTTCGCGCCGTTGATGGACGGTTCATTTGTGCAGCCGATGATGGAAACCATGCAGCGCTTGGCTCCATTTTACCGCTTTCTGCTGGCAGCGAAAGAACGCGCGGAGGCCGCGCGTCGGGAGGCGGTTCAATGAGGTATGTGGCGCTTGACTTTGAAACCGGTAACGCATCGCGACTCAGTGCTTGTGCGTTAGGCGTGAGCATTTTTGAAGACGCCGTACTGGTGGCGGAACAGACGACGCTCATCAAGCCGCCCGCGCAAGTCGGGAAATTCCACTGGGGAAATGTCCGCGTCAACCATATTAAGGAGTCCATGGTAGTGGATGCCCCGTCATTTGACGTGGTTTGGCGGCAGGGTATAGGAGAATTGGCGGAAGGCAGCGTGCTGGTCTGTCATAACGCTATGTTCGATACAGCGGTATTGTGCGCCTGCTTGGCGCATTACCATCTGCCGGTACCGGAATGTCGTTATGTATGTACGGTAAAGGTGGCACAACGGGTGTGGCCGCAGCTGCAAAATCATAAGCTCGATACCGTATCGCAAGCACTCGGTATTTCCCTAAATCACCATGAAGCAGGGTCGGATGCGCGTGCAGCCGGTCTGATTTTGCAGGCTGCCCTGCGCGAGACGGCGAGTGCGGATGCAGATGAGTTGGCTCAAAAAATCGGTATGCGTATGGGACGGATTTCCTGTATGGGAACTGTGCC
This sequence comes from Candidatus Agathobaculum pullicola, assembly GCA_019115085.1. Classification (GTDB taxonomy): domain Bacteria; phylum Bacillota; class Clostridia; order Oscillospirales; family Butyricicoccaceae; genus Agathobaculum; species Agathobaculum pullicola. The sequence goes on from DXEF01000046.1 coordinate 18,506, forward strand.
ATGCAGTATAGCAAAAGAATTTCAAGGCGGGAAAACCGCCCGTTCAACCCAAACCCATGTATAAAGGAGAAAGCAGCTATGAAAAACTATTTGGAGAACATTGATCGGGAAGCCCTTCGTGCGCGTGCGGAGCAGATGCTGCGCTATGCGGACGATGCGCGCAGTCAGGCAAGCCGCTGGACGGATTATGCGGTATCCAAAGCACAGGGTTTCTCTGTTTTTGATTTTGCGATTTTCAAGGTATGCTTGCTGTCCCTGGGATTGTGGCTGGGTACCTGCTTCTCGCGCTTTTTTAAGAAATTCCGCGGCGTTTTATTTGTTGCGTTTGCGGCAAGCTGGCTGTATCTGTTCTGGCGCATTTTCTTTGACTGCGAAGAAGAATAGGTTGCCGTATGATAACATTGGGTGAAAACCCGGTAGGAGAGGAGTTTGTCTGTGGAGGAGCCGACCCGGCAGAATAAATCAAAATTTCATGCGCATCCGCATTACTTTCAGTGGGGGTTGACAGCGTTTTGCGTCATCGTTTCCAGTGCGATTGTTGTGTTTTTATTACAGTGGCTGCCGATTATCTGGACGATGTTTCAAAAGCTGCTTGGCATTCTCAGCCCGTTTATCTACGGCTTTGTAATGGCATACTTGCTGATGCCTGTTTTCAACGCACTGTATAAGAAAATTCAGCCGCCTTTGTCCCGTCGTTTGAAAAACGGAACCCGTATTGCCAAAGGCTTGTGCAGTATTCTGACGTTGCTGATTGGCGTTGCCGTGGTGGGAGTTTTGCTATGGATGGTGCTCCCGCAGCTGATAGTGAGTGTTTTCTCATTGCTTGAATCCATGGATACCTATCTTAATGAGATTTCCGGCTGGGTAGCGTCGCTTCTCAAGGATAATCCGGTAATCTAGCGTAATTTCCTTCAGCTGTATGAAGAGTTTTCTCAGCAGATTGTCAACTGGGTGCAGAATATTGCGCTGCCGCAGCTTGTTGCGCTTATGACCGGCGTTGTGACGACGGTTTCGGTATTGTTCGATATTCTGATCGGTATCATCATTGCGCTGTATATTCTCAACAGCAAGGACACGTTTTGCGCACAGGCAAAGAAGATGACGTACAGCTTGTTTTCCATTAACCGTGCGAATCGAATTATGGGCCGTGTTGCGTATGTGCATCGTGTATTCGGCGGTTTCATCACAGGTAAGCTCATCGATTCTTTGATTATCGGTGTGCTATGCTTCATCGGTTTGCGTTTGCTGATGGGTTTTGGTCTGATGACAATGGATCCGTCGTATGCGCTGCTGATTTCGGTTATCATTGGTGTGACCAATATCATCCCATTTTTTGGACCGTTTATCGGCGCTATCCCAAGCACCATTCTGATTATGGTAATCAGTCCGGTGCAGGCAGTGTATTTTGTGTTGTTTGTTCTGGCACTGCAGCAGTTTGACGGCAATATCCTTGGCCCGAAGATCCTGGGCAATTCGACCGGATTATCGAGTTTTTGGGTCATGTTCGCTATTTTGCTGTTTGGCGGTGTATTTGGATTTGTCGGTATGGCAGTCGGTGTGCCGCTGTTTGCCGTGCTGTATAGTGCGGTAACCGAGGTGGTTTGCAGCTTGCTGAAAAAGCGTGGCTTGTCCGTGGATACCAATGACTACCGAGGGCCGCGGCAGCTTGATCCGGTTACCGGTGAGTTTGTTGCGATTAAGGAAGAGGAGCGCCCACCGGTTTCAGCAAAGGAGCGTCGCCGTGCGGCAGAGAAAGCGCGTGAGCAGAAACAACAGGAGGAACAAAAAAAGGACTGACAGGAGTCAGTCCTTTTTCTTATGCTGTGGTGCTTGTCGGCAGCATGGCATCCAGCGCGTCAGTCAGTGCCTGTGCATCGCGCAGACGGTAATTCCACGGTGCGCTTTCGTAGACGAAGCTGTTTTTGCCTAGAACGAAATGCAGTGGCTCTCCATCATATCGCGCGTCGATTTCGTATTGCACGGTTTCGAGCCAATAGCTTTGTTGATAAAACGGCAGGCGGGACGCTTTGCAGGATGTGAGCAATTCTGACAGCTGCGTCAAATTGATTTGCGAGGTGATATCTTCAAATTCTGCATTGCCGATCATGCGCTGCACACGCCAAACCTCTAGCTGTTCAGCCTGCGGTGCGACAGAATAGGGCGTCAGTACAAAGGCCAGCACACTGCACAGTATGACGGTGCATAACAGGAGGATAATGGGTTTCCGTTTTATGAAAATCACACTCCTTTGTTCACATGCGAGGCATAGAAAAGCAAACAAGAGCCGAAACCATTCGTCTCGGCCCTTGTAAGTTCCGTGTTCTGAGAATGTGACGGGGAGAATTTACTTCAGGCCCGCGGTAATAATCGCCATCTGATAAACCTCGTCCGCGTTGCAGCCGCGGGACAGGTCGTTAATCGGCGCGTTCAGACCCTGAAGGATAGGGCCGTATGCTTCAAAGCCGCCCAGACGCTGTGCAATCTTATAACCGATGTTGCCGGCGTTGATATCCGGGAAGATAAAGGTGTTAGCCTGACCAGCTACCGGGGAACCCTTGCACTTGGTCGCAGCAACCACCGGGGAGAAAGCGGCGTCGAATTGCAGTTCGCCGTCAACAGCAAGCTCCGGTGCAGCGGCCTTGGTCTTTTCGGTCGCATTACGCATCATATCAACGGTGTCGCCCTTGCCGGAACCCTTGGTCGAGTAGGACAGCATCGCCACCTTGGGATCAATGCCAAAAGCCTTGGCGGTCTTGGCGGTCTCAATGGCGATTTCAACCAGATCGTCCTCGCTCGGATTGATGTTGATTGCGCAGTCGCCCATAGCATACATCTCATCGCCGCCGTCCTTTGCGTCGCGGCGCAGGATGAAGCAGGAGCTTACGATCTTGTTGCCCGGCTTGGTCTTGATGATCTGGAGCGCGGGACGAACCGTGTCCGCGGTGGAATAAGTAGCGCCGCCGAGCAGAGCATCCGCCTTGCCCATCTTAACCAGCATTGTGCCAAAATAGTTACCCTTGGCCAGCGCGGCGCGGCACTGCTCCTCGGTCATTTTTCCTTTGCGCAGTTCAACCATCTTCGCGACCATCGCATCCATTTCCGAATAGGTCGCAGGGTCAATGATTTCCATGCCTTCGATATCGAAGCCACCGGCCTGCGCCGCCGCTTTTACTTCGTCCACATTGCCAACCAGAATCGAATCCAGCAGGCCGTCCTTCTTCAGGCGGGAAGCAGCTTCCAGAATACGGGGATCAGGACCTTCGGTAAATACAATTTTACGTTTGTCAGCCTTCAGCGTGGCAATCAAATTTTCAAACATGTTGCACTCTCCTCTATAGTAATTGGTTTGTCCGGCACAGAAGTTAGCCGTGGACAAACTATCGTATGCACATTATACACCCTGCCACCAGTGTTCTACAAGTATTATCTTGGGTAGACTTTGGGTAATTCCTGTATCGCTTCGCATAAAGACTGGATTGGTAAAAATTTGGACAAAATAGGAATGGAAAGGGTGTGATAAGATGCAGGTGATACGGTATTTGAATGGCAGGCGTCTGCATGGCGTGATGCCGCCGCTGTTATTGGACAGGGAGGGCGTTGGCGCGTTGCTGGGTGAAGCACGCAGCAGGCAGCAGCTTCCATTGCCCGATACAGCGCCCTCTGCTATACTGGAAGCGGAGGGATGCAGTCTCGGAAGGGATAAAGTATGAAGCATACAGCACTTTATTTGCGCGTTTCGACCGAGGCACAAGCGGACGAAGGTTATTCGCTCGCGGCGCAGGCGGAAAAGTTGGAGGCATATTGCCGCATGAAAGGCATCGCACAGTTTGAGCGTTATGTAGACGGCGGCTTTTCCGGTTCAAACCTGACACGGCCCGCAATCACCCAGATGGTGGAGGAAATACGGGCCGGCAGTGTAGAGCGCGTGGTGGTGTATAAACTGGACCGCCTCAGTCGCAGCCAGAAGGATACTCTGTATCTCATAGAGGACGTTTTTTTACCGCATGGCGTGGACTTTGTGTCAATCAATGAGAATATTGACACGGGCAGCCCGTATGGGCGCGCAATGATTGGCATTTTGTCTGCTTTTGCGCAGCTCGAGCGAGAAAACATTTTTTTGCGTACCCGTATGGGTATGGTGGAGCGCGTTAAGCAGGGATATTGGCCGGGGGGCGGCAAAATTCCGTTCGGGTATGATTATGATGCAGCCAAGGGGATTCTTGTGCCGAACAGCGATGCGGAAATCGTGCGTGAAATCTACACGCGGTATCTGGAGGGACAGTCAACCGGTCGCATTGCGCGTGAGTTGGGGCTAAAATATGAGCATCTGGTGCGACAAATTCTGCTTCGGGAGAGCAACACAGGCGTGATTGTCTACCGTGGGGAGACCTATCCCGGACGGCACGAGCCGCTCATTGACAAAAAGACGTTTGAACGGGTTCGGCAGCGTTTACAGCGTCTGGATAAGCCGCGTGCCGCTCCGTCCGGCAAGCTGCTGACCGGGCTTTTGGTCTGTGGACATTGCGGAGCGAAAATGCGTTACCAGAAATGGGGCGGTGCAGGGGATAAGCTGGTGTGTTATTCGCGGGATAAATCCAAACCGCACTTGGTACACGATGCCAACTGTCCGAACCGCGGTGTGATGGCACGGCAGGTGGAGTCAGTGGTTATCCGTGATTTGTCCCGGCTGGCCGCCGAGCCGATTTCACCGCGTGGCAGCAAAAAGGAGCCTGCGGAATGTCGGCGCGCGCTCGAGCGCGCTCAGCGCAAGCTGCGCCGTCTATATGAGTTGTTTGCGGAGGGAGAGGATGATACCCTGCGGGACGCGATAGCTCGTGCCAGACGGGAATGCAGCCGTGCAGAGCAGGCGTTGGAGCGTGCGCAGCAGGCTGAGCGGCAAGAGAATCAGGATGCCGCGCGGCAGGCGCTGCAAACAATAGGCTCTTGCTGGGAACGGCTAAGCGATACAGAGAAGCAGGCGCTGGTGAGGGCTTGCGTGCAGCGAATCGTACTGCAAAACGATAAAATAGAGATATTTTATGTGATTGAAGGCGCAAAGATGTGTCAATCCTCTGCGGGATAGCTGTTTTCGACTTTGTATGTTCATGCCGATGATTATTGGAGAAATCCGGCGGTATCTGCGCGATAACAGCGCACTGCGGGTGTCGCGCAGTTTGCGGGACACCGCTTACAAAGCATTGCAGGCCAAGGAGGCGTTTGTGCGTGAGCATCAGCGCGAGCCGGATATTGTAGAGCTGGCAAAACTGATGGATATGCCGAAGGAAGAGGTTGTGCTGGCGTTGGACGCCATCCTTGACCCGGTCTCGCTGTTTGAGCCAGTGTTTCATGATGGAACAGATACGGTCTGTGTGATGGATCAGGTAGGGGATAATAAAAATACCGATGATCAGTGGCTTGCCAGCATCGCACTGCGGGAGGCCATTGACAGCTTAAACGAGCGAGAAAAACGCATCATCCGTTTGCGGTTTTTCGAGGGGCGCACACAGATGGAGGTAGCCGACGAAATCCATATCTCACAGGCGCAGGTGTCCCGTCTGGAAAAGGGGGCGCTGGAGCATATCCGAAAACGCATATAAGTATCAGAAAAAGCAGGCCGCTTGCGGCCTGCTTTTTTCGATATTGGGTTTTATCGGGTATCGGAAGCACTGTTGATTGGCGTGGTACCAAAGGTCACGCGTGAGGATGGGATGCCCTGACGGGACATATAGCTGGTTAATAACCGCACAGTTTCCGCCGTGTTGCGGCTGTGGTGCAGCCTGAGGATAACAGTTGCGCTGGTTGTGGCAAATTGCTGCGCAGTGGTAGCGTAGGCGCGTGCAGAAGACTGTGTATCATCCCCGCAATTGAGCGTAGCGTCCCACAGCCGGTAGCCTGCTCCGGTTAGCACATCGCGCTGCACTTGTGTCAGCTTGTTGCAGCCGGTATCGTTGGAGACAATGCGGGCGAATACGCCGGTCAGAAAGTTCAGCCGATCGTTGGCAGCAGTCAGCGAAGCCAACATGCCCTCGGAGGAAGTTTGCTCATCTGCATGGAGCAAGAGGGCGGGGGTATGCCCGTCTGCCACAATGCGGCGGATTACGTCATCCGGCCAGGTCGAGGTATCGGTCGGTAGGAAAAACGTTGCCAGTCGTCCGGCATTTTGCAGTGTATCCAAGATGGCGGGTGTTGTGCCGGTCGTTGGTGCGCCGTAAAAGGTTAAGTACACACGGGCAGGCTTCTGAGTAGGTTGCTCCTCCACCTCTGGAATAGGCGGCTCCGCTGGCGGCTGCGGCGGGGGCTGCACGTTATCCGGGGATTGGGAAGGTGCGATGCCCTTATATGCGTTGATTACGCTTTCAATGGCACTGCCTTGATTGGAGGCGAAAGAAGAATCACTGGAGGCGGAACCGTCCGTAATACGCAGTATGGTTTCCCCGTAGGCGGACAACGTGGAATAACTCAGTCCAAATTTGCCGCAGCACAGCTTGACGGGCACATAAACCGAGCCGTTCATATCATAAGCCGGGGTGGAATAGCTGTTCAGATTTTGGTCATATACATATCCTTCTGTGGTGGAAAAACTGAGTGTTTCTCCGTTGGAAGATAGGTTCAGTACATTATCTTCGATGGAAGCGGACACACCCAGAGAAGAAAACACGCTGTATGGGACATATAGCTCACCGCCCAGTCGCGTCGGCATGGTGCTGTCGGATAAGGGCAGAAGTGTATCGTTGACCGCGGTTAATGTCAGCGCGCGGGCCGGTGCGGGAAGCAGAACGGTAAGGAACGCTGCGCAAAGCAGAAGGCTGAGCAGTTTTTTTGTCTTGCGTGGGATACGCAGTCACTCCTTTCAGCAAATTATACGAACATATTATAACAAAAAGCAGATGCTTTGTCATCTATCTTGTGAAAAAACGCCTTGCTTTATCTTGGCAAAGTGCTATAATGAAAGAGTAAAAAACCTATAACAGAAAGAGTGAAACCACCATGCTGCAGATCAGAACACAGCTTACAGACCAAAAAAAGCCTAAGCCGGACGAGAATAAACTGGGTTTCGGCATCTATTATACCGATCATATGCTAATCATTGACCATGATGAGGAGCAGGGCTGGCATGACGCCCGTATCGTGCCGTACGAGCCGCTGTCGATTGATCCTGCGGCGATGGTACTGCACTATGCGATGGAATCCTTTGAGGGGTTGAAGGCTTACCGCACGCCGGATGGCTCAATCCAGTTGTTCCGTCCGGACAAGAACGCACAGCGTATGATCAATACCAATCACCGTATGTGTCTGCCCAGCCTGCCGGTAGAGGATTTTGTGCAGGCGGTCAAGGCAATCGTGTCGGTAGAGAAGGATTGGGTGCCGCATCAGCCGGGCACCAGCCTGTACATCCGCCCGTTTGTCATTGCGACCGAGCCGCACCTTGGTGTGCGCCCGTCCAAGACCCATCAGTTTATCATCATCTGCTCGCCGGTTGGCGCGTATTATTCCACCGGCATCAATCCGGTCAAGATCTTTGTTGAGGATGAGTATACCCGCGCTTGCCCGGGTGGCACTGGCTTTACCAAGTGTGGCGGCAATTATGCGGCCAGCCTGATTTCACAGGTCAAGGCGCATGACCTTGGCTATGAGCAGACCCTGTGGCTGGACGGTGTAGAGCATAAGTATGTCGAAGAGGTCGGCTCGATGAACTGCTTCTTCAAGATTGACGGCACGGTTTATACCGCACCCTGTGCGGGAACGGTGCTGCCGGGTGTGACTCGCATGAGCTGCATCGACCTGCTCAAGCACTGGGGGATTCCGGTATCCGAGGAGCGCCTGCCGATTGTCGATGTCATGAAGGCCTCTAAGGACGGTAAGCTCGAAGAAGTGTTCGGCACTGGTACGGCGGCGGTTATCTCTCCGGTGGGTGAGCTGCGCTATGAGGGCGATGTGGCCTATATCAACAACGGTGAGATTGGGCCTATCACCCATAAGCTGTATGACACGCTGACCGGTATTCAGTGGGGTACGCTGCCCGATGAGCTGGGTTGGACGGTCAAGGTGGACTAACCGAGCGGTTTTCCCGAAAAAGCAAACACCCTTCGACGCATCATGCGTCGAAGGGTGTTTTTCCATTCTGTTCTAAAAGAACTGCATCTGATCGTCTGCAAGATTGACGATTTGCAGACCATTTTGTGATGCCATGCGGATCGTTTGCGCGGTGCCGCCGGGTTTGCCGTCAAAGTAACAGATAAGCAGGGAAGAGGCATCAACCATAAAGCGGTTGCGTGCGGCATAGCATCCGGTATAGTAATCGCGGGATAGCGCGAATACACGGTCGGCTGCAAGCAGACAATGATTGAAGTGCCGCTTCCATGCAGGAGAATAGCGGTCAGCCTGTCGGTCAAACGGGATGGCGCAGAACAGCTGCACCGGCAGCGTGCTTCGCGCTCGCAGTACGGCTTCGGCTGCCCATAGGTCAAAACCGGTGGACATACCGGAAAAAAATACGGAGTATCCCAGTGCCGAGGCATCTGCAATTGCCCGGTCAAGAGCAGTATTCAATGTATCGATGCGAGGATCGTTCGCCGCAAACGGCATTTTCTCGACGCGATAGCCCGAAAAGCAACAGGTTACAGCACGTTCAGTCGACATTCTCACCCCTCCAATCAGAACAAATGTTCTATTATGGACAGTATACATCATATGAGAGGAAAACGCAAGTTGTAAATACGAAAAAAAGCTGGTACAATAATAAAAACTGCGGAGGAAAGAGGAGGGGCCATGAACGGACAAAACCGCTTTTTCTATTTGGTCAAGCGCATGGTTTACCGGTATTTTTCGGATGGCATTCCACAGGCGGCAGCAGAGTTGTCGTATTTCCTGTTATTTTCGATTTTTCCGCTGTTGATTTTCCTTAACGCGCTTCTGGCTCGACTGAACCTGTCGATGGAGGGAATCGAGCCGGTGCTGGAAATGTTGCCGAAGAGCTTGCAGCAGTTAATTGTTTCCTATCTGAATCAGCTTGCGGCAACGCCGCCGGTCAGTCCTATGCTGATTGGTATTGGACTGACATTGTATTTCCTTTCGCGCGCGGTGCGATCGATGATGCGCACGGTCAACGATATTTACCATGTTGAGGTTGCGCGTGGCATGATTTGGGATGTGCTGATTTCGTTTGGCATCACGGCTGGCTTTCTGGTTTCGGTTGTATGCAGCTTCGTGCTGGTCGTTGCGGGAAAAGCATTGATTCGTCTGCTGCCGCGCTTAGCACCAATTCCGCAGCCGATGCTCAATATGACGCATGACGCCAGCTTTTGGGTGATGATTCCGTTCATTTTTGTTTTTCTGATGTTATTCAATCGTATTGTACCCAACCTGCACCTGAAGTTCCGGGAGGTTTGGCCGGGGGCATTGTTTTCGTTGGTGGCATGGCTGTTGGTTTCTTGGGGCTTTTCGTTTTATGTGGACAATATGGCAAGCTATTCTGTGCTGTACGGCTCGCTTGGTGCTATTATTGTGCTGATGCTGTGGCTGTATATTGTCAGCATGATTCTTTTGATGGGGCCGCAGCTCAACCATACCTTGGTGGTCATGCGGCTGTATCGCTTGGAGAATGAAAAGCATATGGATTGAAGGGCTCCCTTGGGTTCATATAAAAAGGCGGATAAGGAAATGAAGATTGCAGCATCATGCCGGCAGCTTGCCGCGGCTCACCGCAATTCTCTGCCGCAAATTCAATCGAAAGCGTGGTTTTGATCGAGAGGCTATTCAAAAAACTATGTTTTTTCGACATACTCAAAGAAGGCACGCATGTGCCTTCTTTTTTACTTGTGCTGTCGGGCATAGCCTGATGAACAAAGTTCACAGATTTTTAACATGATGTAACCGAATTGTCGTTGCAGCCTTGCGCATTTCCCGATACAATATATACATGGGATAGTATATATTGGAAAGGGATGGATACTATATGACGGTAGAACACGATATCTTGCAGGTCACGCCGCGGGTTGAGGCATTGGCGTCACTGTGTGCAAGACATGATCGCATAGATGCTGCGCTGTACAAGGAGTACGACGTAAAGCGTGGTTTGCGTGATCTGAATGGTGAAGGCGTACTGGCGGGACTGACACATATATCGGATATCATCTCCAAAAAAGAGGTGGACGGTCAGTTGGTTTCCTGTGATGGCGAATTGTATTATCGCGGCATCAAGATCAACGATCTGGTGCAGGGATTTATCCGAGATGGGCGCAAGGGCTATGAGGAAGTCACTTACCTGCTGCTTTTCGGTGAGTTACCGGATGCAAAGCGGCTGAGCGATTTCAAAAACCTGCTGGCGCAGGGACGCACCTTGCCGACAAACTTTACACGTGATGTAATTATGAAGGCCCCGACGCACGATATGATGAACAGTCTTTCTCGCAGTGTGCTGACGCTGGCCTCCTATGATAGTAATGCCGATGAGATCACACTACCCAATGTACTGCGCCAGTGCCTGATGCTGATTTCGGTGTTCCCGATGCTTGCGGTCTATTCATATCATGCGTATAATTATTACGAACGCGGCGAAAGCATGTATATTCATTATCCGTCGGACAGCTTGTCTACAGCATCCAATTTCTTGCGTATGCTGCGGCCGGATATGCAGTATACACCATTAGAGGCCAGTGTGCTGGATTTGGCGCTGGTACTGCATATGGAGCACGGCGGCGGCAATAACTCTTCGTTCACGACCCATGTAGTCACATCGTCGGGAACGGATACATATTCGGCAATTTCCGCGGCACTCGGCTCACTCAAGGGACCGAAGCATGGCGGCGCGAATTATAAGGTCGTTCAGATGTTTGAGGATCTGAAGAAGAACGTGACGGATACAACTGATGAAGAAGCTGTAGCGGATTATCTGGGTCGATTGCTGCGCCGAGAGGTGTTTGACCGCAAGGGGCTTATCTACGGCTTGGGCCATGCGGTTTATTCTATCTCGGATCCCCGTGCTGAGGTGTTCAAGTCTTTCGTTGGGCAGCTGGCCCATGAAAAAGGCAGGGATGCAGATTTTGCGCTCTATTCTCTCGTTGCACGAATTGCACCCGAGGTGATTGCGCATGAGCGTCACATCTATAAGGGCGTTTCCGCAAATGTCGATTTCTATTCCGGCTTTGTGTACTCGATGCTGGGATTGCCGCCTGAACTGTATACTCCGGTGTTTGCAATTGCGCGTATTGTGGGCTGGAGCGCGCATCGGCTGGAGGAGCTGGTGAATACGGACAAGATTATCCGTCCGGCTTATCGCTGTGTGCAGCCGGCAACGGGATATGTATCGCTCAAAGACCGTTGACCATAGGGTGCGGATAGGAGGAAACAAAATGCGATCAATCGGATTCATCGGCGTAGGTGTGATGGGGCGCTCCATGGTGAAGAATCTGCTCAAAGCGGGCTATGAGGTGTGTATTTATTCCCGTACAAAGGCCAAACTGGAGGATTTTCTGGCAGAAAATAATGTGATATGGTGTGCATCCGCGGCGGAGTGCGCATCCGGTCGGGATGCGGTCATTACAATGGTAGGGTATCCAAAGGATGTCGAACAGGTATATTTCGGACCAGAGGGCATTCTTGCAGCTGCTAATTCGGGTACATATTTGATCGACATGACAACAACCGACCCAAAGCTGTCCATTCGGATTTATCAAGAAGGCGCAGCGGGTGGCCTGCATGTGCTTGATGCACCGGTTTCCGGTGGCGATACGGGGGCGAAAAACGGCACGTTGTCCATCATGGTAGGCGGTGAGGAAGCGGATTTTCAGGCATGCCTGCCGTTGTTTGAGGCAATGGGTAAGCAGATTGTATATGAAGGCCCGGCGGGAGCGGGCCAGCATACCAAGATGGCCAACCAGATTGCCATTGCGGGCACGATAGCAGGCGTTAGCGAAGCGCTGTCCTATGCCGAGCGGGCACGGCTGGACACGCAGAAAATGCTGGACAGCATTTCCAAAGGGGCAGCCGGTTCGTGGCAGATGGAAAACCTGATGCCCAAGATGATGCGGGATGATTATGCGCCCGGCTTTTTCCTGAAGCATTTTATCAAGGATATGAAGATTGCACAGGGACAAGGCTTTGGTGCATTGCCTGTACTCGAGCGGGTCTGCGCGATGTACGGCGATTTGGAAGCCGAAGGCATGGGTGATTTGGGAACGCAGGCGCTCATCCGCTATTATCGGGAAAATAACGCATAAATCAAATATGAACACAATAAAGGCTCGAAACCAAATGGTTTCGAGAGACCGTTTCAAGTTTTGTGTAAACTGAAAAAACTGATATAAGATATGTCATTAGTTACTTTGGGCAGAGCCAATTTTTTGAGGTTCTGCCCTTGCTTGTATTATAATGCAGTTCCTAGACATGTCAA
>DXEF01000047.1 GCA_019115085.1 Candidatus Agathobaculum pullicola
TTTGCGCATAGAAAATGGCGTCCGAGGTGCCTACCGCGGCAATTTTGCCGGTATTGACCGACTGTACGCTGCCGTCTTGCGTGAGCATGACAAAGAAATAGCACGTTTTATAGAGGAGTTCGGGCGATAGAGGCGGTTCCTTTTTGGGGAAGGGTTCGTCCGGCGGTACGGCATGATTGGGTTTTGGGAAACATCCATTGTTGCTGGCCAGAAGCGAGAGCGTCGCGTCGGCATCCCGAATGATTTGACTATAGTAGACAAGATTGACAGCGCTCATGATAACCAGCAGTACAGCCAACAGCGAGCCCATAGACGCAATAATCAGATTGATGCGCAGTTTTCGGATCATGGCAGTTCCACCAGCCAATAGCCCGCGTTTCGGATGGCTTTGATTTGGATATTGGCTTGCAGCGCGGACAGCTTTTTGCGCAAATAGGAGATATAGACCCAAACCACAGTGATTTCCGCTTCACTGTCATCGCCCCGGATTTTTCCAGCAGGCGTTCGGACGGAATCAGGTTGTGCGGGTTGCGCATGAGCAGCTCGAGCACCTGAAACTCCTTGTTGGCCAGCCGGAAACCGCCTGCCGAGGTGGATAGCTCAGTCGCAATTGTCCGCCTCCAGATAATCCAGCGCGGCTTGCCCATTGTCCACGGCGTCCACGGAATAGTTATTCCGCTCCAGAATGGAAACCAGCGCCTTGGACAAGGCTTTTTCATCCTCGGCCAGTAATAACCTCATGTGTTCTTCTCCTTATCAGAGTATTCGATAACCGTTTTGCGTCTTTTGCTTTTATTATGCAATACCAGTACAACTTTAAATAGAGTTAAAGTGCAGCGGATGATACAGCAGGGGCTGCCGATTGTGCGACAAGTGGAACTGTGGTATAATAATAAAAACATTGCATCGTTGTAGACGGAGGGAATAGCATGGATTTTGCGGATTTTTTTGCGATGGATAAATTATCACAGCATGATGAGGAACAACTGCTCGAGTCCGCGATGCAGCTGCAACAGATGATGATGCTTTATGAGGCGGGTATCCGTGAAATCAAAACCAAACTGGATATTTTAAGCGATGAATCGCGCATTTCAGGCAAGCCCAGCCCCATCGACTCCATTAAAAGCCGTATCAAAACCCCGCGCAGTATCATTGGTAAGCTCAAGCGGCGCGGGTATCCCATCTCGCTGCAATCCATGATGGAAAACCTTAACGATATCGGCGGCATCCGCGTGATTTGTCCGTTTATTGAAGATATTTACACCGTGGCCGATATGCTGATGCGGCAGGATGATTTGACGCTGATTGACCGAAAGGATTATATTGAAAATCCCAAGCCCAACGGCTACCGTAGCCTGCATCTGATTCTGGAGGTGCCGATTTTCTTGTCTGATCGCACGAAACCCGTGCGCATCGAGTTGCAGCTGCGCACGATTGCGATGGACTTCTGGGCAAGTCTGGAGCATCAGCTGCGCTACAAGTCCGATGTCAAGGTGCCGACCCATATCTCGGATGACCTGAAGGCATGCGCGGATGTCATTGCCGCAACGGATGAGGAGATGCAGCGCATCGCCAAAGAATTACACGTACTCTGAACCGAAAGGAATTACTCTTTATGCAATACATACCCGTTATTACGCTGGCACTGGTCGTGGTGCTGCTGGTGCTTGTCCTTGTGTTGCTCACCAGACGGCCGCAGACGTCCGGCGGCAGCGACGCGAACAACTCGATTACGGCGCTGGGCACGCTGGTCAACCAAAATCTGCGCGAGGGGCGCGAGGCGCAGATGAGCCAGCTGTCTGCAATGGACCAAAGCCTTGCGGGAAAAATGGGCGCGGTGACCGACCAGCTCGGTCAGTTTGAACGGCGACTGCACGGCTTCACCGCGGAAACCACGCAGAATCTGGAGAATATCCGTGTCACGGTGGATCAGAACCTGCGCGCTATGCAGGCGGATAACAACAAAAAGCTGGATGATATGCGGCAGATTGTGGATGAGAAGCTGCAAAAAACGCTGTCCGAGCGAATGAATGAGTCGTTCCGGCTGGTCAATGAGCGTCTGGAGCAGGTTTATAAGGGTCTGGGCGAGATGCAGACGCTCGCGCAGGGCGTAGGCGATTTGAAAAAGGTGCTGACGAACGTCAAAACGCGCGGCATTGTGGGGGAAATCCAGCTTGGCGCGATTTTGGAGGACATCCTCGCGCCCGAGCAGTATGCCGTCAACGTCGCCACGCGACCGAACAGCCGCAACGTGGTGGAGTACGCGGTCAAGCTGCCGGTTGAGGATGGCGGACACGTCTGGCTGCCCATCGACTCTAAATTCCCGGGTGATACCTACGGTGCGCTGCGCGACGCCTATGAGGAGGGCTCGCGCGAGCAGATCGATGCCTGCGCAAAAGCGCTGATCGCTACGCTGAGGTCGGAGGCGAAGGATATTCGCGACAAGTATCTGGAGCCGCCGTATACGACGGATTTCGGCATCCTGTTTCTGCCGTTTGAAGGTCTGTACGCTGAGGCGGTCAGCCGCGGCATGGTGGAGGTGCTCCAGCGTGATTACCATGTCAATATCGCCGGGCCAAGCACGATGGCGGCACTACTCAACAGCTTGCAGATGTCGTTCCGCACGATTGCAATTCAGAAGCGCTCGGGCGAGGTGTGGAGCGTACTGGGTGCGGTCAAGACCGAGTTTGACAAGTTTGAGGCCTGCCTGACGCAGACGCAGACAAGGCTGGATCAGGCCAGCCGCGAGCTGGATAAGCTGGTCGGCACGCGCACACGCGCGATTCGGCGCAAGCTCAAGGGCGTGACCGAGCTGAGTGAAGCGGAAAGCCAGTCGGTGCTCGGTTTGACGAACGGTGTCGATGTACCGGAGGATGAGGAGTAAAGCAAGGGGGCTGTCCGGTGGAGGGACAGCCCCTTCATAAATTCTTAAGAAAGATTTCACAGTTTTGTGAAGGACAGGCAGTGCAAAACAGGATAAAATAAAATCAGAAATACAAAGGAGGATCGTGGTATGAATCAGGACAACGAAAAAGCAAATGGACTGTGGGATTGGTTTCGGCACTGGACAGATGTCCTGTTCGGCCCGATCGAGCGCGGCAAATACCGCGGCTGGTAACGCGGAAAAAGCGTCCCGGCGGCCCATGCGAAAGCATGTGGCTGCGGGGACGCTTTTCTTATGCCTCGATGTAATAGCCCACGCCGCGTTCGGCATGTATCTGCGTATCCGAGCCGATGGTGCGCATCTTGCGGCGCACCAGAGATAAGTAGACCTCGATGGCGTTGTAGGCGGATTCACTGTCGATGCCCCATACCTTTTGCCGCAGGGTTTCGCGCGGCAGCACCTGACCGGTGTGCAGCAAAAACAGTTCGATAAGCTGCATTTCCTTGCAGGACAAGCGAACCTTACCCTCTGGTCCTTGCAGCATGCAATGCCCGCGATCAAGCGATAAATCGCCGGCCTGTAGGATACGGGGCTGCAATACCGGACTGCGTCGGCTGAGCGCGCGGATGCGTGCCAGCAGTTCTCCGATCAGGAAGGGCTGGGTCAGCACATCGTCCGCGCCGGCGTCCAGCACCAGAATGCGGTCGCGCGCGGACAGACGCGCCGCCACAATCAGCAGCGGCACGGACATACCGTCCTCCCGCAGTGTGGGAAGGAGTGCGGTCAATTGCTGCGCTGCAGCCTTGCCTGCACTGTCAATTAACAGGACTGCGACGTCATACAGCCCTTCCGGGCAGAGAAGCGGCTCCGTGCCGGGCATGCGGATATGGTCGAATAAAATGTGCTCATGCCGGAGCGCTTGCGGAATCTTTTTGTTGTCGGTTTCCCCAATCAGAAGAATACGCATGAACAATCTCCTTTCGTTTCGGGGGTGCTTTTTATTGTGCGCGACATATGTGGAGTTTTTGTGTAAGAGCGGTGGAAAAATTGTTAAGTTGCGGTTTCTTCAATCTTTCTTCAAACAGTTGCGCTTATGATGATACGCGGTAATAAAACCTGAGCAGGAGGGAGCAAAGATTGAAACTGCCGTTTGATAAATTGCGCGATAAAAAGCCTGAAAAGGGGAGCAAGATGCTCTCTGCGGGCAGCGAAGTCAAGGCGGAGTATTCCGCGGAAAGCGTGCCGCCCGGGGCGCACAGCAAAAAGAAAAAACGGAGAACATGGAAAAAGAAGGTGGTCATTCCGGCCGCGCTGGTTGTTGTGCTTGCCGGTGTGTTTGGTGTGCGGCACTTTTTACTGTCCGGAAAGGGAGAGGTGACGCAAGCCTTTACCGAGAGCCAAGCTACAAGGCAGGACATTCAGCTGACTTTGTCCGCGACCGGCACCATTGAACCGGCCAATCAGTATGACGTCACCAGTTCGGTGCAGGGCGAGGTGCTCTCCTGCACGTTTGAGGAAGGCGATCAGGTGCAGGCTGGCGCGACGATTGCGGATGTGCGCGATGCCTCGTCCATGGAGCTGACCGTGCCCTTTAATGCCTCGGATGCGGTCGGATTTCGTGTGGGAGCAGCGGCAACGGTCACGATGGATAGCTCGTTTGAAACGCTGACCGGCACCGTTACAGCGATTGACGCGGCGGATACCGTGCTGGACGGCTATCAGATTGTCCGTTATGTGACCATTCAGGTAAGCAATCCGGGCGGTCTGTCCACTTCCTCGGCGGCAAGCGCGACAATAAACGGCGTGGCCTGCAATCAGGGGGCAAACTTTACCTATCTGTCTGAATTTACCATCACGGCGGGCACCTCCGGCAAGGTGGCGAGCCTGTCCATGCAGGAAGGCGCGTCCGTGTCGGCGGGGCAGACCGTAGCAACGCTGTCCTCCACTTCGGTGGAAAATCAGGTGGAAAACAGCAAGCTGTCGCTTGCCCAGCAGCAGCTTTCCTATCAGAATACGGTCAATAAGCTGGACGATTATACCATCACCGCGCCCATAGACGGCACGGTGATTACCAAGAACACCAAGGTGGGGGACACGCTTGACGCCACCAACGGCCAGACGACGCTGGCGGTCATTTATGACCTGTCCTATCTGACCTTTGATATTTCGCTTGATGAACTGGACATCAACCAGGTGCAGGTCGGTCAGACGGTTCATATCATCTGTGACTCGCTCGAGGATGCCGGTATGATCGAACGCATGGTGACCAAGGTCTCGGTCGCAGGGACGACGGAAAACGGTGTGACCAGCTATCCGGTGACCGTGCAGATTGACAACCCGCCGGAGGATCTGCTGCCCGGAATGAACGTGGACGCAACCATTGTGGTGGATGAGGCATCCAATGCCGTCGCCGTGCCGATTTCCGCGGTGCAGCGCGGAAATATCGTCTATGTCAAGGATGACAGTGCGAAGAATACAGACGAAACCATGGTAAACGGCACGCTGCTGCCCGACGGCTGGAAAGCGGTCGAGGTGGAAACCGGCTTGTCGGATGACAATTACATCGAGATTGTCTCCGGTATTGCGGAAGGCGATACGGTTTATGTGCCTCAGGTGATGCGCGACACTTCCGGTGAGGAGAGCGAGATGGGCATGATGCCCGGCGGTATGGGTGGTATGTCCGGCGGGCAGATGGGCGGCATGCCCGGCAGCGGAGGTGGTATGCCGTCCGGCAGCGGTGGAGGCGGCAGACCTTCCGGCGGCGGAGGCGGTATGCCATGATGAATACGCAACAGGATATAACCGGAACACCCCTTATCGAGCTGCGCGACGTTTATAAGATCTATCATATGGGCGACACGGATGTGCATGCTTCGGACGGGGTTTCGATGAAAATTTACAAGGGCGAATTTGTGGCGATTGTGGGTCAGTCCGGTTCGGGAAAAAGCACGCTTATGAATATCATCGGCTGCCTGGATGTGCCGACGAGCGGACAATATTTTCTAAACGGCGAGGATGTTTCCGAGCTGACGGATGACGAACAGGCCGAGATTCGGGGCAAAACGCTGGGGTTTATTTTTCAGCAGTACAACCTGATTCCCAAGCTGAACGTGCAGGAAAACGTGGAGTTGTCGTTGCTGTACGCGGGCATACCGGCGCACGAGCGCGCCGAGCGGGCGCAGTTTCAAATTGCGCGCGTGGGTCTGGCGGGCAAAGAAAAAAACCTGCCAAGCCAGATCTCCGGCGGCCAGCAGCAACGCGTTTCCATCGCCCGCGCGCTTGCGGGCAACCCTTCGGTCATTCTTGCGGATGAACCGACCGGCGCGCTCGATTCGCGCACCAGCCGTGAGGTACTGGATTTTCTGCAAAAGCTCAACGACGAGGGCAATACCATCGTTCTGATTACGCATGATAACAGTATTGCACAGGAGGCAAAGCGCGTCATCCGCGTGGCCGATGGCAAGATCATCTTTGACGGCCCGGCGCGCGAGGCCTTTCCGAGAGGAGACTGACAGATGGGATTTACACAGGCGTTTAAACTGGCGCTCAAAAGTCTGGCTGGCAGTAAGCTGCGTGCGTTTCTGACGATGCTGGGTATTATCATCGGCGTCGGATCGGTGATTATTCTTGTCTCGCTCATGCAAGGCATGACGGGTGAGGTCACCTCGATGTTTGAGGATATGGGCACAAATATGCTGACTGCCAATGTTACCGGCCGTGGCTCGTCCCGCACGGTAGATGTGGATGATATGTATGAGCTGTACGAGGGCAACACCGATGTGTTCATGGGGATGAGTCCGACCGTATCCGGTATGGGTTCGGTTAAGACCGCAGCCGATTCGGACAGCTTTTCGTCCACCTCGGTCAGCGGTGTTTCTGAACAGTATGCGGAGATCAACGGTCTGGGACGGCAAAGCGGCCGGTTTATCAGCTATGCGGATTTGGAGGCGCGCAGCAAGGTTGCCGTGGTCGGTACTTATGTGGCAAATATGCTGGGCGGCAATGCGGTCGGGCAGACGGTTAAGGTCAATGGAAACGCGCTGACCGTTGTTGGCGTGATTGAGCAGCAGGATGACTCGACGGAAGGCTCACCGGACGACTGCATTTACCTGCCCTATACGACCGCCTCCAAGCTGACCTTCGGGCAGATTGCTACATATACCTTTGCCACATGGGATTCCTCGCTCAATGCGCAGGGTACGACCATTCTGGATAACGCTTTGTATGCGGTGTTTGAAAACGAGGATTTTTATACCATATCTGATATGCAGGAAATGATTGACTCGATGGAGGAGATGACCGGCATGATGACCATGGTGCTGGTCGGTATTGCGGGCATTTCGCTGCTTGTGGGTGGTATTGGCATCATGAATATTATGCTGGTATCGGTTACCGAGCGCACACGTGAAATCGGCATCCGTAAATCGCTCGGCGCGAAAAAACGCGATATCATGCGGCAGTTTGTCATTGAAGCGGGTACCACGTCGGCGCTGGGCGGTGTAATTGGCATTGTGTTCGGTGCGGCGGTAGCGCTCGCGCTTGGGCAGGCAATTGGCATCAATGCGGCGCCGTCGGTCAGTGCGGTCGGCGTTAGCTTTGGCGTTTCGGTGTTCATCGGTGTATTTTTCGGCTTTATGCCGGCCAATAAGGCGGCAAAGCTCAACCCGATTGACGCGCTGCGCTATGATTAAAAGGAGGAGAAGCATGAAAAGGATACTTTCGCTGCTGTTGACGGCGACGGTGCTGCTCGGATGCCTTCCGACATCATTTGCCGCGTCGGCAGTGTCGGAAAGCGTGGTGGAGCAGATTATCCGCTCGACTGGCATCATGGTGGGTGACATGAGCGGCAATATGAATCTGGACAAAACAGTCACCCGCGCGGAATATGCCAAGATGCTGGTCGCGGCATCCAGCTACAAAGACAAGGTGGCGGGCACGTCCAATGTCTCGCCGTTCAAGGATGTGCCCTATACGCATTGGGCGGCGGGTTACATCAAAACAGCAGTGCAGCAGGGCTGGCTGACCGGCTATCTGGATGGCAGTTATAAGCCGAATCAGACGGTGACGCTGGAGGAAGCGGCTACCGGCTGTCTCAAGCTGCTCGGCTACACCACCGAGGATTTTGCCGGTTCTTACCCGTATGCACAGCTTGCGCTCTATCAGTCGCTGGGGCTAAACACAGGCGTAACGGCGTCGCAAGGCACGACCATGACCCGCCGCAACATGATGTATCTGTTTTATAATCTGCTAAACGCCGACACCAAGGACGGACAGGTCTATGCACAGGTGCTGGGCTACACCCTGAACAGCAACGGAGAAATCGACTATTTGAGTATGGTGTCGGACACCATGGAAGGGCCGTTTGTGGTAGAGGGCAGCCTGTCAGAGCTGGTTTCGAGCGAAAACAAGACGGTTTATCGCAACGGCTACGCATCCACGGCCGATATGGTACGGAAGTATGATGTCATTTACTATAATGACTCGACCATATGGGCTTACGTCAATGCGGTCAGCGGTACTTATCAGTCGGCGTCGCCTTCCACTTCTTCGCCGACATCGGTCACGGTTGCGGGCAATATCTATGAAATCGAGACGAGCGAAGCAGCCTATGCGCTGTCAGCGCTCGGCGGGCTGAACATCGGCGATGTGGTCACGCTGCTGCTCGGTCGAGACGGCAAGGTAGCCTATGCACTGCCCGCAGAGGACTATGCCGCATCGGTTGCCGGTGTAGTCACAGCGGTTGGCACAGGTACCTACTATAATGCGGTCGGCAATGCGTATACCGCCCGCACCATCACCGTCACAGCGACTGACGGCGGCAGCTATGTATATCCCTGCTCCAAAACCACGATAGAAGAGGGCGATTTTGTTGCAATCGGTTTCGGTTCGTCCGAAACCGATGTTTCTATCCTGCAATCCGCCTCCCTGACCGGTACGGTATCGGGCCGCACCATCGGCAGCCGCACCATGGCGGATGACATCCGGATTCTGGATGTCAACGATACCGCAGCTGTACGCGTTTATTATTCGCGGTTAGACGGTGCGGTGCTGGAAAGCCGTGATGTGCGTTATTATGCGGTAAACGACGCGGGACAGATTACGGATTTGATTTTGCAGGACTTTACAGGCGATCTGTATGAGTACGGTATTATCACCTCAGCCAAAAATGAGTCGAACGGTATGAGCACATCGGGCGAGTATACCTATCTGGTAAACGGTGAGGAAAAAACGCTGACCACCAGCGGCAGCTCGCTTGGTGCGTCAGCCGGACCGGCGCGCCTGACGATGGAAAACGGGCAGCTGCAATCCGTGCGTGCGCTCAATCCGATCAAAAATCCGGATGGTATCACGCAGCTTGGCGTGACAAAGGATGGGGAAAGCTGGTTATTCTGGGATGACTGCGCGGTGTATCTGTATGAGAACGCAAATTATAGCCTCCTCTCACTGACCGAACTGCGCAACAATTTTGATGTATATAACGTCGCCTGCTATTACGATAAGGATACCGACGACGGCGGACGTATTCGTATTGTGATTGCGCGTCCTGCATAATACCGACAAAAAGGGTTTCTCCATCAGAGAAACCCTTTTGATATTTCTTGCGCTTTGCACAAATGGAAGCTATAATAACTGTATAAAACGCAGATTGGAGCGAGAAAAATGGCTTCGGATAAAACCAATGTGATGCGCGTGCTGGAACAGCATAAAATCGCGTATACCGCACATGAATATCCGCACGGCAAGGAAGCGGTGGACGGCGTGACGGTGGCTGAATTACTCGGCCAGAACGTGGAACAGGTGTTCAAAACGCTGGTCGCGCGCGGCCGTTCGGGCAGTTATCATGTGTTTGTCATTCCGGTGGCGAAGGAGCTTGACCTGAAAAAAGCCGCCAAGGCTGCGGGCGAGAAGTCGGTCGAGCTGGTGCATGTCAAGGAGCTGCTGGGACTGACGGGATATGTGCGCGGCGGCTGTTCGCCGGTCGGTATGAAAAAAGCATTTGCGACGGTGTTTGACGAGCGTGTCAACGGCATCCCGACCGTGATCGTATCGGCGGGTAAAATCGGATACCAGATTGAGTGCGCTCCCGCAGACCTGATTGCACTGACGCGGGCCAAAACCGCGCCTATCACGACGGATTGAGCAATTCCTCGGCATCCGGAAACAGCGCGAATACGGTCTGCACGCCGCAGCCGGTCAGCTGTGCGAGCTTGGCCTCCAAGGTAGAGGCGTCATCGAACAGCACGAAATGTGCGCGGCCGTCGGTGTCGGTGTAGGTGAAGTATTTGGCGCACAGCTCGCGGGAGAAAAATGGCTGCGCGCCGGTGTGCATGAGCAGCGCCTCGCGCTCAACCTTGGTCAAAGTCTTACCGTTCGGTGTGGTAGAAGGCAGGGTGAAATCCTGCGAAACCGGCTGTAAAAACGCCGCGACGCGCGCCGCGCCATAGATGCCCTGCAAAGACGAGATATAGGCCGTCAGGCTGCCGCCTGAAAGTGCGGTCGGTGTGGTCAAAACCGCATGCGTCAGCTGGCGGCCGCAGGATAGCGGGACAAAAAACGGGATATCCGCCTCATGAAGCGCGGTATCAAAAGCGCTCAGCAGCGCGCGGCCGCGCGGGGTATCATGTTCAAAGTCCGCAAATACGCCGGGAGCGCCGGTGCGCTTGGCTTCAAAAACCAGATCGGATGCCAGCCGGTCGGGATTGCACATCGCCAGATCGAGCGGCGGGTCGCATAAGCCGAGCAGACAGTTGGCCTGTGCGGTGGGCAGCTGCAAACGCTGCAAGGCGCCTTTGGGCGTAATGCCCAGACAAAGGTGAAGTACGGGCATGCCTTGCCCGGCTGCGCGTGCCGTATCCCGGCCGGTGCATACCAGCACCAGATTTTTCGTATATACCATCATGATCGACTCCCTTGTGTTCGGGACAGCGCGCAAAGCGGAGGTTGCGGCGCTGCACTGGACTTTTTGGACAAATTCTATTACACTATATGTGGCATTCGCCAAAGTGAGAACGCAGGAGTGAACGAATGAACAAACTGATTCCGGATTATGTGTTTGACTCTATTTATGATATTACGCCCGCGCTGCTGGGGCAGCATGGGATTCGCGGCGTGCTGATTGATCTGGACGGCACGATGGCCTCGCACAAAGCGGCGCTGCCGCCGGATACGCTCGCGCCTTTCGTGCGTACGCTGCGCGAGGCCGGCATGCAGGTGCTGGTGTTTTCCAACAACCGAGAGCGGCGCGTAGGAAAATTTTGCGACGCGCTCGGCGCAGACTATATTTGCCGGGCGACAAAACCGCTTTCGTTTGGCTTTCGCCGCGCGGCAAAGCAGCTTGGTCTGCCGCTTAGCCAGATTGCTGTCGTGGGCGACCAGATTTTTACAGATGTGCTTGGCGGGAACTGCGTCGGCGCACTGACCTGTTATGTGCAGACACTGGATCGGCATTATTTCTGGGTGAACGTGCGCTATCAGATTGAGCGCGGCTTTATCGAGCGCGGCAAGCGCAGAATGGAGGCAAGAGGACGACATGAATGAGGCAAGATTCGGCCCGGCGGGCAATTCCGAGTCCTTTGCTGCCGAGGGATTTAAGAAAAGTGAGGACGCGCCTGCATGGCTGGCTGCCAAGGGCCTGACTGCGTTTGAATATCAGTGCGGCCGCGGCGTGCGCTGCGGGGAGGAGACAGCGCGAAAAATAGGCGCGGCGGCAGCGCTGCATGGTATCCGAATGAGCATCCACGCGCCGTATTTTATCAATCTGTCCTCCGAGGAAACCGAACGGATGGAAAAAAACATTGGCTATGTGCTGGAAACAGCGCGGCTGGCCGTGCCGCTGGGCGCGACGCGCATGGTGGTGCACTGCGGCGGTCAAGGCAAGCTGACGCGCGAGCGCGCGATGCGCAACACGCATGAAAATATCAAAAACATTCTGCGCGCTTTGGAGCAGGAGCACTTGACCGGCTGTACGGTTTGCTTGGAAACTATGGGCAAGAAAAGTGTGCTCGGCTCAGCGGAAGAGGTTTGCGAGCTGGTTGCAGCGGACGAGCGTCTGCTGCCCTGTATCGACTTTGGCCATCTCAACTGCCGCACGGACGGCGGCATGTCGACGCGCGAGGATGTAGTGCGCCTGTTTGATCGGATGGAGAACACCATCGGTGTGGAGCGTACGCGCGTGCTGCATGCGCATTTTTCGCATATTGAATACAACGCAAAGGGTGAGGTGCGGCATCTGACCTTTGCCGATACGGAATACGGGCCGGACTTTACGCCGGTGGCGCAGGAGGCTGCGGCGCGGGGCTACACCCCGACCTTTATTTGTGAATCGGCCGGAACACAGGCCGAGGATGCAGTGACGATGATGCAAATTTTTCACAAGGAGATAGAAAAATGAAAAAAGTGCTGCTGATTCATGGACCCAATCTCAATCTGACCGGTCAGCGTGAGCCGGGCATTTACGGCTCGGAGACGCTGGCCGCCATCAACGCAGAGGTGGTCAACAAATGCCAGCGTCTGGGGATGGAGTGTACGGTGTTCCAATCCAACTCGGAAGGCGCGCTCATTGACCGTATTCACGCGGCGCGTGAGGACTGTGACGCCATCATCATCAACGCGGGCGCATATACGCATTACAGCTATGCGCTGCGCGACGCCATTGCCGCAGTGCGTCTGCCTGCTGTGGAGGTACACATGTCCAATGTACATGCGCGCGAGGAGTTCCGGCATAAGTCGGTCATTGGGCCGGTGTGCGCGGGCGTGATTGCGGGCTTCGGAAAGCATAGTTATCTGCTGGCCGTGGACGCGGTCAAGGCAATCATCGGATGAGGCGATAGGAATGAAACGAAAACAATTGCAGGAGCTGCTGCTGGAAGCGCCGTATGATGCGCTGGTGCTGACAAGTGAGGTCAACCGCCGCTATGCGACAGGGTTTCACTCGTCGGCGGGTGTGGTGTATCTGTCCGCGGAGCAGGCGGTGTTCTATACGGATTTCCGCTATGTGGAAGCAGCGCGCGCAGCAGTCACGGATTTTG
Source organism: Candidatus Agathobaculum pullicola (assembly GCA_019115085.1). Lineage (GTDB taxonomy): Bacteria > Bacillota > Clostridia > Oscillospirales > Butyricicoccaceae > Agathobaculum > Agathobaculum pullicola. Next base: position 12,913 of record DXEF01000047.1, read on the forward strand.
AGGTGCGCGAGATTGGTGTGGGCCGCAGCTACACCGCAGCCGTCAACGAGCTGATTGAGCAGGACGGTGTGCGGACAGTGGCGCTGGAGGACGAGGCGCTGACGCATGCCGAATATACCCGATGGGCAACTGCGCTGCATGCCACGGCCAAGCGTCTGGAGGATCGTATTGCTCGTTTGCGCGTGACCAAAGAGGATGACGAGGTAGAAAAGATTGTCGCGGCGCAGCGCATTGCTGAGCAAGCGTTTGAGGAAGTCATGAATGATATCCGTGTTGGCGTAACCGAGAAAGAGATCGCCGCGCGCTTGACTTATCTGATGCTGCACTACGGGGCGGAGAATATGTCGTTCGACCCAATTGTGGTATCGGGAGCGAACAGCTCCAAGCCGCATGGTGTCCCGACCGATAAAACGATTGCGGCGGGGGACTTCGTAACGATGGATTTCGGCTGCATTGTGGACGGTTATTGCTCGGATATGACGCGCACGGTCGCGGTTGGGCACGTGACTGAAGAAATGCAGCGCGTGTACGATATTGTGCTGGATGCGCAGCTGGCGGGTATCGCGTGCTGTAAGGCGGGGATATCCGGCCGGGAGGTGGACGGCGCGGCGCGCCGTGTGATTGAGGCGGCGGGTTACGGCGATGCCTTTGGTCACGGCTTTGGTCATGGCGTGGGACTGGAAATTCACGAGGCGCCGACCGCGTCCTCACGTTCCGATGCGCTGCTGCCCGCCGGGAGTATTCTAACGGCTGAGCCGGGCATTTATCTGCCCGGGAAATTCGGTGTGCGTACCGAAGACATGCTGTATGTCATTGAGGATGGCTGCATCAATCTGACCGAAGCGCCAAAGACGCTGCGCATTTTGTGAAAATCAAACATCAGACAGAAAAAAGCACCGGAAACGCTTGCGTTTCCGGTGCTTTGCTGTCAAGGCAACACCGCACAATTGCATCTTCGATGCTTTGCGGAAATTTTTTACCCAGATTTTATTGTGATTTCTTGCAATACATCAAGTATTGCCGCGAAACTGTGCCGCATCTGGACGCAAAATTGACACGCAAATCATTCTTGCTGAATGATGCAGTTTGCCTTAAGTATTTTGGATACGGGAGGAGATTACTCCTCGTCCTCGATTTCCAGATAGTCAGCCAGATCCTTAAACAGGGCAGTCGGATCGACATCATCCTCCAGAACGATCTGCAGCGGCTCGTTAAGGGAGAGCAGGAACATGCCAAGCAGGCTCTTGGCATCTACCATGCCGCTCTTGCCGTGAATCCAAATGTCAAAGCCGTACTTGGTGACAATTTTGTTAATCTTCTGAATATCATCCGTATTTTTTACGCGGATACCTCTGGTCATAATGATTGCCTCCATTTCTAAAGCACTGTGTTCTTTTCTGCTATCATTATAGCATAAAAATATAGAAAGGAAAGAACTTTTTACGTTATTCGGTATTTTTCATCATTATGAGGCGGGGAGAGGGATGTGTTTCGTGATTCTTGTGTTTAATGCACAAATGATACGTAGTAAAACTGTGTAATGTGCAAATTTCATACGAATATAACCAAAAAAGAACAGCCTGCGTATCAGCAGGCTGTTGCATACCCAGCCGGAACAGCCCCACACCGTCCGGCCTCATTTACCCCCACAGGGCTTTCTACTCTTCTATCGAAATGGTGATATGATTGATTCGGATAGCTGTAATCGTTTCGGTTTGCAGGAAACGACGGCTTTCAGAATCGCTCTGATATTGGTATTCGATGCCGAACTGCGCTGTTGCTGCATCAGAATTGTCCAAGCTGAGCGAGTTTCCGCGTGAAAGCGTCTGTACGGTGCTGCCATCTCGCAGAACAAGCGTTACAACCGGTGTCTCACGGTCGTCGAAATATAGCGGATCCTCGGATGTGGGATCGATCGGCATGGTGCCGGAAAGCTCCACGCCCAGAGGCGTAATGGTGAGCTGCTCGAGACGAATACCGTCTGCCATGGTCAGACCTAACTCACGCGTCAGCGTTTTTACGCTTGGCGCGCTGAAAGAAAACGACCAGCCGGTTTCGGTCAGAGGCGTATAACGTCGGTAAGAAATTTGCGGCTCCAGATAGGGCAAATCAGCCTCTGTTAGCCCATTAAACTGGGTTTCGCAAAGTTCAGTGGCGTGGCCCGCATCACCATAGCTGTGCAAAGAGCCATAGTACAGATGATTGTTGCGGATATCCCGTAAGGCATCGATTTGTGCGGTCACGCTGTCATAGGAATCATATTCGGGCATGCGGAGCGAAACACACAAAGTGTCGCCCTCAAAGGCGACGCCTGCAAATTGGATTTCGGGGGATGGATAGGCCTGCGGCAAGATAGCGCGCGTGCAGTCCTGCTGTTTCAGGGCGGTGAGCCGCTCGGCTCCGCTATCCTCCGCCTGATAGGAAACCGGATGCGAACGATAGATCGCGGCAAGATTCACAGGGACTGGAAATGTATCGGTCTGCTCCATACAGGATGCCGGATCAATGGTCAGAGTCAGCTGACGGTCGCCGGGATCTTCGGTCAGCGAGAATGCCTCATAGTAATACTCTACCGAAGGGTCCTGACTGTCCATCGAACCCATCCCGCTGGAGGAGACGCAGTATTCATCCGAACCGTCCATCAGCAGGTTGGAATTGCCCAAAAGGGTGATGCGTGAATCGGTGTTGACGATGGAGTTATCCGCATAGCGGAAAGAATAGAGGACCGCAACGTCGTCCTCGCTGACGATAGCGTCTTCCAGCGTGATGGTGCATCCCTCGACCGTCTGCGTTTGCCGCACGGGAGTGGCCAGACCGCCCGGTATCATTACGTTCTGTCCAAAAAGTGCGTTCCAGCCGCCGGAGAACTGCACCACGGCCGCAGCGGCAGTTGCGGTCAGCAAAACCGCGGCAAGGATAGCGGCCAGAAAGCGTTGCGGGCTGCGCAGCGGCATGCGGCGGCTGCGGCGGGCGCGCTGCTCGCGTACCGCACCGATAATATCATACATCGGCGTTTCGATCTGCTCCAGCGCTTGGCGGATGCGCAGATCATCCGGTGTGAGTTTCATATTCCTTGCTCCTCCTCTCTGCCGGTGTGCCTTGCAATGCTTGGGCCAGCTTTTTTCGTGCGCGCTCATACCGTTTGCGAAGGGTTGCGGCCTGTTTGCCGTAAATAACGGCGAGTGCATCAAAACTGCGCTGCTCGATGACCCGGCTGTATACCAGCGCGCGCTGCTCGGGCGATAGGGTTTCGAGTGCGCGACGCAGATCCTCCCCGATATAATCCGGGTCGGTAGCCATAGGCGGCGGCGTGACAAGCTGGCGCTTGCGGTGGCGCAGCAGGTCGACGCAGGTCGTATAGGCAAGGCGGTACAGCCATGCGCTCAGGCTGGTGCCCGGACAAAACCGGTGATGGTTGTCATAGGCTTTGATAAACGTGGTCTGCACGGCATCCTGTGCTTCGTGATAGTCGCATAGAATGTGATGACAATATCGCAGAAGCGGCTGACCGTACAGCGCGATGGCATCTGCGAGCGCTGTCTCGCTGCCTTCAGCAAAGCGCTCGTCGAGTGGGCGGGCGTCCATGACTGCGCCCCCTTTCTTAGGAACATGTTCACCCATTATAACGGATGTCAGGCACATTTTGTGACAGTGTTTCCGGAATTTTTCCGTTTTGTTACTAAAATCCTATGAAATGGGATGGACTGAGAAAATAAATGAACAAAAAAACACCGTCGAAATTGTACATTACGACGGTGTTTACGGTTATATTTTACGGCTCGAGGCGGTTCATGTCACGCGGGAACATGGACGCATCACGCACGTTGGTAAGTTTCAAAAGCTGCATGGTCAGACGCTCCAGACCGATGCCCAGACCGCCGTGCGGCGGCATGCCGTATTTGTGCAGCATGGTGAACGATTCAAACAGCTCGACGTTCATCTTGCGTGCTTCCAGCTTGGCAATCTGCTCCTGATAATCGTGGATACGCTGGCCGCCGGTGGTGATTTCCAGACCGCGGAACAGCAAATCGAACGACAGGGCGAGCTTGGGATCCTCTGGGTCGTCCATCGCATAGAACGGGCGCTTGGCAGACGGGAAGTGGGTGACGAATACGAACTCGCTGCCGTGCTCTTCCTTAGCCCACTGGCAGAGCAGGACTTCCTCGTCCGGGTTGAGGTCGTAGCGGTTTTTGGACTTGTGGCCGTACTTCTCCTCCATAATCTGCTTGGCCTCATGGAAGCGGATGGTGGGAATCTCGGTGATTTCCGGGATATCCGCCTTGAGCAGAGCAAGCTCTTCCGGGCAGTGCTCCTTGACATAAGCCATGACCGATTTGAGCATGCCGGTTTCCATCGCCATGACATCATACATCGAGTCAATGTATGCCATCTCAAAGTCCAGACCGATATATTCATTCAAATGACGCGAGGTGTTGTGACGCTCGGCGCGATATACGCTGCCGACTTCAAACACACGACCGAACGCGCCGGCGAGATACTGCTTGTGGAACTGCGGAGACTGCGCAAGATAGGCCGGCTGGCCGAAGTAGTCGAGCTTGAACAGGTTCGCGCCGCCTTCCGCACCCGCAACCACAATCTTGGGTGTGTGAATGTGGGTAAAGCCTTGCGACTGCATATACTGTGCAAAGCCGTCCGCGATTGCACCCTGCACGCGGAACACCGCTTGCTTGATGGGATGGCGCAGCGTAATCGGACGCAGCGGCAAATCTACGTCGAGCGACAGGCCCATATACTTCTTGCCCAGCGGTACCGGCAGCTGGTCGTACGGACGACCAATCACCTGGATAGCGCTTAGCACAACCTCGATGCCGTGCTCGGCGCGCGGCTCTTCGTGTACCGCACCGGTAACCTCAAGCACCATGGCATCCTTAATTTCGGCGCGCTTGATGCCGCCGATTTCGTCTCCCTGAAAGGTGCACTGGATGAGACCGCGCTCAACACGCATGATGACGAACGCAAAGTCCGACATATCGCGCACGCGGTGCACCGTACCGCGGAAGGTGACTTCGCCGCCGACTGCATCACACACACGCTTTACGGTATCGACATACTGGCCCGCTTCGTGAATCATTTCCATAATTATTAACGCCTCTCTGTTTCAGCATTTTCATACAGGGTCATATTATACCATTGATTTGCAAAATAGACAAGTTTTTTGCGAGAAAAAGGTGGAAAAACAAGGGATTAAATGGTCTTACCGTTTGAGCTTGCGCAGCACGGCCTGCATTTCCGCGCGGCCTTCGCCGCTGGCGACAATGCACACCGCGTAGACGATTGCGCCCGCAGGTACGGCGCAGGCCAGCTGCAAGAGGTTGCCCACCGGAAGAAGGGTGCAGCCGAAGGCTGCCGCGCCGCACAGCGCGGCGCTGACGATGATGCGGGTCAGATTTTTGGCAGGTACATGGAACAGAAAACGCCGCCGCACTCGCACACAGGTGATGATAAAGTAGGACGCAAATGCAACAATCGAGCCCATGGCGCCGCCGATAAATCCGAACGCGCGCAACAGAATAACGCTGGAAACCACTTTGATAACCGCAGCCACCGCGCTGTTTTGCAGCACATGCACGGTAGCCTGTTCCAGTTCGTACGCCTTGTTGGCGTATTCCGTCAGCCCCATAAACAGCATGGCAAGCGCTGTGTACGCAATGACCGGCGCGCCTGCGTCATATCCTTTGGCAAACAGCACGCGCGACATCGGCAGCGCGACCGCCGTCAGGCCGGCGACTGCCGGTACGGCGATCAGCAGATACAGCCGCACACCCTGATCGAGCAGAGGCTTGGCCGAGGACTGTCCGCCCTCGCGCCACGCGCGCAGCACAGCGGGGTATACGCCGCGCATGATGCCCACCGAAATCATGGTGAACAGGCCGGAAGCGATAGAGTTGTTGGATGAGTAGATGCCGTAGGAATCCATATCGAAAAAGCCGACGACAAGATACTTGTCAATTTGATTGAGCAACGTGACCGAGATGGAAACGCCCATCAGCGGCACGCCGAAGCGCAGGAATTTGCCGAACAGTTCGCGCGAGAACCAGCGCAGTCGCGCGATCGACGGCAGGCCGAGTGCGATCACCGCGCCAATACCGGCCACACCGTCTGCCATCGTGTTGGCACAGATGGCAGGGAAGGGGGAGGCCGGGTTGCGCATACCGAACACAAGGCCGTAAGCAACCAGCAGTTTGAGCACGGCGGAGGTGAGGCTGAGCGTGATGGAGGCACGCATACGGCCGAGCTGAATGAGCGCGGAATTGAGAATCTGAAAGACCGTGTAGCTGAAAAACATGGTCATAAAGCCCAAATACAGGGGGTCGTGCAGGATCACGGCGGCGCCGCAGCAGAAGACAGCAACCGCCGCGCAGATGATGAGGTATACGGTCGAGACGGTCGAGAACAGGCCGCGTCCCTGATCCTTGCCGAACTCTTCCCCGACATAGCGGGTGGCGGCGTTTGCCATCCAGCCGGCCAGAATCAGATAGGCGATCTGCACGTTGAAGTTGATAAAGTTGAACGTGCCGACGGTGGACTCGTAAAACAGGTGCGTATACAGTGATGTGCATGCAATGACCAGCAGGCCTTCGATGACCTTGGCCGGCAGGAACAGCATCGCATCGCGCGTCATGGTATTTTTGGAGGACAAAGGAAAAACCCTCGCTTTCGGTCAGATAAATATAGTATAACATGGTTTTTCGGGAAAAACAAATAACGGTTTGTAAACAGTGGCACTTGCATTTTGCATTTACACGGTATCCATGGTATACTGTCTATATCTGTGAGAAAATGTCCTTTGGAGGAATCTGTTTTGCGAGTGATGCATGTGATGGGCGGCGGCGACGTGGGCGGCGCTAAGACCCAAATTATGAATACCGTCACCGGGCTTGCCAGGCGCAATGAAGTGATGCTGATTTCCTTCCGCGCAGGCCCGTTTGCGGATGAGGCACGCGAGCGCGGCATTGATGTGCGTGTTATCGAGCGGCACAACCCGTTCCGCGCGGCACGGGCGATGCGTGATTTGGTCGATCAGTTTCAGCCGGATATCATCCATTGTCACGGCGGCCGCGCCAACCTGATGGGGGCGATGGTGCGCCGCACGCGCCGCGTGCCGGTGCTGACGACCGTGCACTCGGACTATAAGCTGGATTATCTGGGTAACCCATTCAAGCAGCATACCTTTGGCGCGGCCAATGCGGTGGCGCTGCGTTTTCTGGATTTCTACCAGCCCGTGGCCGACCGCATGGCGCGCACGCTCATTGAGCGCGGCTTCGATCCAGAGCGCATCGTCAAAATTTATAATGGCATGGACTTTCATCAGCCGGAGGGCGCGTTTGACCGCGCGCAGTACCTGAAAGAGAACTACGGCGCGGAAATCGAGGATGGTGACGTGCTGTGCGGCATCGCCGCGCGCCTGACCGCGGTCAAGGACATTGCGACGACTGTGCGCGCCTTTGCCGCAGCGCTGCAGAAGGCGCCGCAGCTGCGCCTGTTCATTGCAGGCGAGGGTGAGGATGAGGACATGCTCAAAAAACTGTGCGCACAGCTAAATGTAACTGACCGCGTGACGTTTTGCGGCTGGGTGTTGCCGGTCGAGCCGTTTTTCCGCGCCATGGATATCAATTTGCTGTCTTCGGTATCCGAGACCTTCCCGTATTCCATTCTCGAAGGCGTCTGCGCGGGCTGCGCGACCATCTGCTCGGATGTGGGCGGTATGTCAGAGCTGATTGACACGGGCGAAAACGGCTATATCTTCCCGATTGGAGATGATAAAAAGCTCAGCGAATACATGGTGCGGCTGGCAAACGACGCGGAGCTGCGCCAAACCTTTGCGCAGGCGCTGTACGAAAAGGCATCGCGCGATTTCTCAAAGGATAAGATGTGCCAGCGGCAGGAAGCCAACTACCGCCATCTGCTGGCGCGTTTCCATCGCCCGAAGGATGAGCGCGAGAGCATCGTTATCTGTGGCGCATACGGACGCGGCAATGCGGGCGACGACGCGATTTTGGAGGCAATCGTGCAGGAGATGCGCGCGCTCGACCCGGAGCGCACGATCTGCGTTATGTCCCGCCGCCCGAAGGAGACTCGCCTGACTTACCGCACGGGTGCGGTATACACCTTTAACATCTTTTCGATCCTGCGGCGATTCCGCCGCGCGGCGCTGTATATTAACGGCGGCGGCACGCTGATGCAGGACGTGACCTCTACCCGCTCCATCTGGTATTACTGCTATACGCTGCGCGCGGCAAAAAAGCGCGGCTGCAAGGTGATGATGTACGGCTGCGGCATCGGCCCCATCAACCGCGCGGGCAACCGTAAGATGGCGGCTAAGACGATACAGGGGTCGGTCGACCGCATCACACTGCGCGATGAAAACTCCCGGCAGGAGCTGGCGCGTATGGGCGTGACCCGGCCGGACATCCGCGTATCCGCCGACCCGACCATTATTCTGGACGCCGCACCGTATGAGGTGGTGTCGCTGGCTATGGAGCAGAGCGGCATCGACCCGAACGGGCGCTATATCGGCTTTGGTCTGCGCAACTGGAAGGGACTGGACGCGGCGCTGCCTGCGATTGCAGCGGCGGCGGATTACGCTTATGAAAAGCATGGCCTGACGCCGGTATTTGTGCCGATTGAGTTTCCCAGCGATTTGACGCCCGCCGAGCGGGTGGGCGCGCTGCTGCACTGTCCGTGGTATGCGGTGAGAACCCGTCAGCCCATTGAGGTGACCATCGGTATTCTCGCACGAATGAAAACCGTGGTAGGTATTCGCCTTCATTCGCTGATGTTCTCGGCGGGGCAGGGCGTGCCGGTTGTCGGCATGAGCTACGATATCAAGGTGGACAGCTTTCTCAAATATATCGGCAGCAGCACCTGTTTGCAGCTGCGCGAGGTGCGCGCAGACGAGCTGTGCGGCCTGATCGATAAGTGTCTGTCCGGTGCGCTGGACGAGGAAGTGCGGCGCAACGCTAAGCTGCTGCGCGAGCGTGAACATGAAAATGTGCGCGGCGCGGCAATTCTGCTTGGCATTGAAGAAGAAAAGGAGGAGGCAGAAGAGTGAAAAACCATATCGTTTGCCTTTCAACCACCAACTATCACCCGTTACCGACGCGCAAGCAGAATGTGATGAGTCGCCTGCGGAACAGCGAGATACTGTACTTTGATCCGCCGGTGTCGCTGATTGCGCCCCTCAAGGACAAAAAAGCGTCGGCTTATATCAATAAGTATAAGCAGCCGGGGGAAAAGGTCGAAGGGCATGAAAATATCACGGTATATGCGCTGCCGCCCGTGCTGCCGTTTTTCAATAAGTTCCGCTGGGTGAACAAAATCAACCAAAAGCGGCAGGCGGCTTTCGTGCGCAAAAAGATGCGCGAGCATGGCTTCGGGGACGAAGCCGTGCTGTGGTGCTATTCGCCGTCTTCGTGCGATATTGTCGAGCATGTGCCGCACCGCGCGCTGGTATACGACTGCGTAGACCGCCACTCGGCCTACAAGGGCCACATCAACCCGGCGGTGGTCGATCGGATGGAGCGTGACCTGGCGAAACCCGCCGATCAGGTGTTTGCGACGGCGGTCGGTCTTGCCGAAACGCTGGAAAACATCAATCCGACAACCAGCATGATTCCAAACGGTGCGGCATACGAGATTTTCTCACGTGTGCAGAAGGAAAAGGACAGTCTGTCTTGCCCGGCGGATATGAAAGACCTGAAGCATCCGGTATTCGGCTTTGTCGGCATGCTGCAGGAGTGCATCGACTATGCGCTGATCGAAAGGCTGGCAAAGGAGCGTCCGGACGCGACGGTGTTCCTCATCGGCCGCACGCTGCCGGGGGTAGACCTGACGCACTTGCAGAAATATCCGAATATCGTGTTTCACGGCCTTGTGCCGCAGCCCGAGCTGCCCGCATACCTTGCGCAAATGGACGTGTGCCTGAACGTATTTCGTGCGGGCGCGTTGAGCAAGGACGTGTCACCGCTCAAGTTCTATGAGTACCTCGCCACGGGAAAGCCCATCGTTTCCACGCGCGAGCCGCTGCAGGTGGAGGATTTCAAGGACGTGGTTTATATTGCGCACAACGCGGATGAATTCCTTTCGATGTGCGACATGGCCGCAGCGGAAAACGACCCGGAGAAGGTGCAGAAGCGGTTGGACTATGGTGCGCAGTGCTCTTGGACCGAGCGGGTGCATCAGATGGAGGCTGTGCTGTATGCCGGGGGCGTTCTGCACGAAAGCTGACGCACGGGACGAATATCTTTGGGCATTTGCACAAAAGAGGAAAAAAGAGTGTAAAATGCTTGCAATGCACGGGCGTTTTGGATAAAATAATAGTGTATCTTCACCGACCGCCTGATAGAAAGAGGTGCGCATATGACCGGCAGTGTTTTCTTGATGCAAACAACAGAAAAGTCCGGGCATTGGTGCACGGTTTCGGGCATTGGTGCAGCACATTGAACGCATATAGGACACGGGTATACCCGTGTCCTCATTTGTTTTTGAGGAGGAATTGCAGATGAAAAAAGTTCTGGTCATCATGGGCTCGGACAGCGACCTGAAGGTGATGGAGAAGTGCATCGACCGTTTAAAGTCGTTTGCTATCCCGACCAAAGTGCGCATTTGCTCTGCACATCGCACGCCGGCGGTGGCCGAGCAGCTGGCTAAGAACGCTAAAGAAGATGGCTTCGGCGTTATCATTGCAGCAGCGGGCAAGGCAGCCCATCTGGGCGGCGTGCTGGCGGCCAATACGACCCTGCCGGTTATCGGCGTGCCGATGGGCACAAGCGTGATGGGCGGTATGGACAGCCTGCTGTCCATTGTGCAGATGCCCAAGGGTATTCCCGTGGCGACGGTTGCAATCGACGGCGCGGACAACGCCGCGATTCTGGCGGCGCAGATAATTGCGCTGTCGGACGACGCGCTCGCGGACAAGCTCGCGCAGTTCAAGGCGGACATGGCAAGCGAGGTCATGGCCAAGGATGAAAAAATCAAGGCGCAGTTTGCATAAAAGGGTAAAGGCGCGGCAGGCGTGACCATTGCGTCGGTCGGGTACAACCCAAAACAAAACCGTTTTGTTTTAAATTACACACATAAATGGAGGAATATGGACATGGAAAAGAAAGAACAGCTCTACGAAGGCAAGGCTAAGAAGGTTTTTGCAACCGATGACGCAAATCTGGTCATCGTGGACTACAAGGATGACGCGACTGCCTTCAATGGTGAAAAGAAGGGAACAATTGCCGGCAAGGGTGTCATCAACAATGTGATGAGCAACCATATGTTCCAGCTGCTCGAGCAGCAGGGCGTGCCGACGCATTTCGTCGAGCAGCTTTCCGACCGCGAGACCGTGGTAAAGAAGGTGTCCATCGTACCGCTTGAAGTGATCATCCGCAATATCTCGGCCGGCTCGTTTGCCAAGCGTTACGGCGTAAACGAAGGCATTGTGTTTGACGAGCCGACCATCGAATTCTCCTACAAAAACGACGATCTGGGCGACCCGCTCATGAACGCTTATCATGCAATCGCGCTCAAACTTGCCACCCGCGAGGAGATTGAGCGCATCAAGACCATGGCTTTCAAGGTCAACGAAGTGATGAAGCAGTATTTTGATACGCTGAACGTCACACTCGTAGATTTTAAACTCGAGTTCGGCAAGACCGCGGACGGCACCATCGTGCTGGCGGACGAAATCAGCCCGGATACCTGCCGGCTGTGGGACAAGACCACGGGCGAAAAGCTGGATAAAGACCGCTTCCGCCGCGGTATGGGCGGCGTGGAAGAGGCCTATGAAGAAATCATGAAGCGCGTAATGAGTAAGTAACCCCGGATTGGAAAAGGCAAATTCATGAAATATCGAATTTTAAAGCAGAGTAAAACCCCGTTTGATAAGGTGCACGAGGAGTGCGGCGTGTTTGGCATCGCCGCGCCTCCGGGCAAAGAGATTGCGGCCGCGCATGAAGCCTATGTTGCGCTGTTCGCCCTGCAGCACCGCGGGCAGGAAGCCGCGGGCATCGCGGTCAACAACCGCGGCGTTATCCGCTGCCATAAGGATGTTGGCCTGGTCAGTCAGGTGTTCAGTCAGGATATTTTGGACGGCATGCCCGGTTCGATGGCCGTCGGCCATGTCCGCTATTCGACAACGGGCAACCAGTCAAGAGAAAATGCGCAGCCGATCGCGATTACGCATGTCAAGGGCAACCTTGCCGTGGCGCACAATGGCAATCTGGTCAACGCGGGCGAGTTGCGCCGCCGCATTGAGCTAAACGGCGGCATCTTCCGCTCCTCGAACGACACCGAGGTGCTGGTGTATACCATCGTTAATGAACGACTCAAATGCGGCAGCATTGAAGAAGCGGTCAAAAACACCATGAGCATCATCGAGGGCGCGTATTCGCTGGTTGTGATGAGTCCGCGCAAGCTGATTGCCGCGCGCGACCCACACGGGTTCCGTCCACTGTGCATTGGCCTGCTGGATGGGGCGTATATTTTCGCCTCTGAAACCTGTGCGCTCGACGCATTGGGCGCACAGTTCGTCCGCGATGTGGAGCCGGGCGAGGTTTGTGTGGTGGAAAACGGTGAGCTGCGCTCGATGCACTGCGGCGTGCAATGCAAGAGCACGGCCTGCGTATTCGAGTATATCTACTTCGCCCGTCCGGACTCAATTATCGACGGCGCAAGCGTGGAGCTTGCCCGGCAGGAGGCTGGCAAATACCTGTCCATTGAGCACCCGGTCGGTGCGGATGTGGTCATCGGTGTGCCGGATTCCGGTATCCCTGCCGCTATTGGCTATGCAAAATTTTCCGGTATCCCGTATGGCGTCGGACTCATCAAAAATCGTTATATCGCCCGCACGTTTATCCAGCCGGGGCAGGACAAGCGGGAGCGCTCGGTGCGGCTTAAGCTCAACGCGCTGCGCACGGCGGTAGAGGGCAAGCGCGTCATCATGGTCGATGATTCCATTGTGCGCGGCACGACCTGTGCGCGGCTGGTAAAGCTTCTGCGTGACGCGGGCGCGGCCGAGGTGCACATGCGCATCTCCGCGCCGCCGTTCCGGCATCCCTGCTTTTTCGGCACGGATATCCCGGAGCGCAGCCAGCTTTTGGCGCATGGCCGTACGGTTGAGGAAATGCGCGAGATCATCGGTGTGGACAGCTTAGGCTTCCTGTCGCTTGAGGCGGCGCGCAAAATTGCGGTCGGCTGTAAGCTCGGTTTTTGCGACGCCTGTTTCTCGGGCGAGTATCCGGTTCCCGTGCCGGAGCAGGCGGAAAAGAATATGTTTGAAAATGAAATACCGCTCGATAGGAACAAAGACAAGGAGTAAGAAATGGGAGGATTTTTCGGCGTAGTCTCCAAGCAGGACTGCGTGCTGGATATTTTCTTCGGCGTGGACTATCATTCACATCTGGGTACGCGCCGCGGCGGCATGATCCTGTATGACAAAGAGCGCGGCTTTCAGCGCCAGATCCACAGCATTGAAAACACCCCGTTCCGCACGAAATTTGAAAAAGACCTGCCGGACTTTTCCGGCTGCAGCGGCATTGGCTGCATCAGCGACACCGACCCGCAGCCTCTGCTTGTGCTCTCCCATCTCGGTCTATATGCGCTGACGACGGTCGGCATCATCAACAACGCGGAGGAGCTGGTTTCCCGGTATTTTTCCGATCATGGCCATCAGTTCATGGCAATGAGCTCGGGCAAGGTCAACTCCACCGAGCTGGCGGCGGCACTCATCAACCAGAAGGGAGATCTGGTTTCCGGAATCCTGCATGCGCAGGAGTTGATTGACGGTTCGCTGACCGTTCTGGTGCTCACGCCGGACGGCATCATTGCCGCGCGCGACCGTCTGGGTCGGCTGCCGGTGCTGATAGGTCGGAATGAGGATGGCAGCTGCATTTCATTTGAATCCTTTGCGTATCACAAACTCGGCTATGAGGACGCTTATGAGCTTGGGCCGCGCGAAATTGTCAAGGTGACTGAGGAAGGTTTCGAAACGCTCTCGCCTGCGGGCGAAGAGATGAAAATTTGCTCTTTCCTGTGGACGTATTACGGTTACCCCAATTCCAACTATGAAGGCGTCAATGTTGAGGTGATGCGTTACCGCAATGGCGCTATTATGGCGCAGGACGACCAGAAGCGCGGTCTTGCGGGAGATGTGGACTATATTGCAGGTGTACCGGATTCCGGTGTGCCGCACGCAATCGGCTATGCCAACGAATGTGGCAAGCCGTTTGCCCGCCCGTTTGTCAAGTATACCCCCACGTGGCCGCGCTCGTTCATGCCGACCAACCAGAAGGTCCGCAATCAGGTTGCTAAGATGAAGCAGATTCCGGTTCCCGAACTGATCGAAGGCAAAAAGCTGCTGTTTGTGGATGATTCCATTGTGCGCGGTACACAGCTGCGTGAGACAGTTGAGTTCCTGTATGAGTCAGGCGCCAAGGAAGTGCACATGCGCTCTGCCTGTCCGCCGATTATGTACGGCTGCAAGTATCTGAACTTCTCCTCCTCCAATTCTGAGATGGAGCTGCTTGCCCGCCGCATCGTGCAGGAACTGGAAGGCGACGAAGGGGAGAAACATCTGGAGGAATATGCGGACGCCAATACCGAGCGCGGTCAGTGTATGCTGAAAACCATCTGTGAGAAGTTCGGTTTCAGCTCGCTGGGGTATCAGTCGCTTGACGGCCTTTTGGAGGCCATCGGGTTGGACCGCGACAAGGTTTGTACCTATTGCTGGAACGGTAAGGAATAGGCCGTTTCGCTGAAATAAAGACGAAGGAGTATTACTATGAGTGAGAGCCGTTCTGAAAGCTACAAGGCAGCCGGTGTGGACGTTACCGCCGGTTACGAGGCGGTTAAGCTGATGAAGCCGATGGTTGAATCGACCTTTACGAAGGGCGTGATGGGCACGCTCGGCGGCTTCGGCGGCCTGTTCCGTCCGGACTTTAAGGGCATGGCTGATCCCATTTTGGTTTCCGGCACGGACGGCGTGGGCACTAAGCTCAAGTTGGCCTTTTTGATGGATAAGCACGACACGGTCGGCATCGACTGCGTGGCGATGTGCGTCAATGACATCGCTTGCTGTGGTGCGCAGCCGCTGTTTTTCCTGGATTACATCGCGGTCGGCAAGAATCATCCGGCTAAGATTGCGCAGATGGTCTCCGGCATCGCGGAGGGCTGCCGTCAGGCAGGCTGCGCGCTAATCGGCGGCGAGACCGCCGAAATGCCCGGCTTTTATCCGGAAGATGAGTACGATATGGCAGGCTTCTCGGTCGGTATGGTCGATAAGGAGAAGATGATCGACGGCACGAATATCCGTCCGGGCGACGCGCTGATCGGCGTTGCCTCCTCGGGCGTGCACTCCAACGGTTATTCGCTGGTGCGCAAGACGCTTGGCATCAACGAAAAGTCCGTGCGCCGCTATATTGATGAGTTTGGCAAGACGCTTGGCGAAGAGCTGCTGACTCCGACTAAGATTTATGTCAAGGCCATTCAGGGCCTCATGGGTAAGGTGGAGGTCAAGGGTATCAGCCACATCACAGGCGGCGGCTTCTATGAGAACGTGCCGCGTATGCTGCCGGACGGTATCTGCGCCAAAATTGAAAAGAGCGCGATGCCGGTGCCGCCGGTGTTTGACCTGATTGCAAAGACCGGCAAGATTCCGGAGCGCGATATGTACAACACCTTTAACATGGGCGCAGGTCTGGTGCTCGCTGTGGCGGCAGAGGATGCGTCCCGTGCGGTGGCTGCGATTTCGGCCGCAGGCGAAAAGGCATACATCATCGGTGAGTGTGTGGCTGGTGAAAAAGGCGTCGTGCTCGAGTAAAAGAGTGGAGAATCAGTTATGATGAACATCGCAGTTTTGGTTTCGGGCGGCGGCACGAATCTTCAGGCGCTGATTGACGCGCAGGCCGCAGGTCAGATCGAAAACGGCCGTATTCGGCTGGTGATTTCCTCCAATCCGGACGCATTTGCGCTGGAACGTGCGGCAAAGGCGTCCATTCCGTCCGCTGTGCTGCGCCGCCGCGACTTTGACAGTGCGGAGGACTACGGCGCGGCGCTGACTGCGCTGCTGGAGGAATACGAGATTGGTCTGATCGTGCTCGCGGGCTTTATGACCGTGCTGCCGGACAGCTTTTGCAGCCGCTATGAAAACCGTATCATCAACGTACATCCGTCGCTGATTCCATCCTTTTGCGGAGCGGGTTTTTATGGCCTGCGCGTGCATGAGGCTGCCCTTGCCAAAGGGGTTAAGGTGACCGGTGCAACCGTGCATTTTGTCTCAGAAGTGGTGGATGGAGGCGCAATCATTGCGCAAAAAGCGGTCGAAGTTGAGGAAGGCGATACGCCGGAGACGCTGCAGAAGCGCGTGATGCGTCAGGCCGAGTGGATTCTGCTGCCGCAGGCTGTCAGTGATTTCTGTGCGGGAAGACTTCACGTCCACGGCGCATGGGTCGCCAGAAAATAAGGAGGAAGGAAAGCGTTATGAGCAAGAATGTGTTCGATATCAGCAATGAGCTGATAAGCAATGCCTATCCGGGACGCGGCATCATTTTTGGCCGCACACAGGATAATAAGCAGAACGTAGTGGCCTATTTTATCATGGGCCGTTCGGAGAACAGCCGCAACCGTGTATTTGTAAAGACCGATGACGGCATCCGGACCGAGGCCTACGACCCGTCCAAGATGACCGATCCCTCGCTCATCATTTATCATCCGGTGCGTCAGTGCGGCGGCAAGCTGGTTGTCACCAACGGCGATCAGACCGATACGATTTGTGAATATCTCAAAGCAGGGAAAAGCTATATCGATGCGCTGCGTACCCGTCAGTTTGAGCCGGACGCTCCCAACTATACTTCGCGCATCTCGGGCGTCGTCAACGAGGACGGTTCCTACAGCCTGTCCATCCTCAAGAATTTCACGTCCGACCGTACCTCCAACAAGCGCTTTTTCTATGAATATGACAAGCCGGTGCCGGGTCTGGGGCATTTTATTCACACCTATCAGTGCGACGGTGACCCACTGCCGCCGTTCCGCGGTGAGCCAAAGTGCATTCGGATTGAAAAACCGATAGAGCAATTCACCGAAATGCTCTGGTCGAGCATGAACGAGCAGAACAAGGTCGCTCTGTTTGTGCGCTATATCGATCTGGAAACCGGCGCATACCGTCAGGAGATCCGCAACAAGCACGAGGAGGGCAAGGACGCATGAAAGAGCTGGCACTCAAATACGGCTGCAACCCTAATCAGAAGCCCGCGCGCATTTTCATGACCGAGGGCGAGCTGCCTATCGAAGTATTAAACGGTAAGCCGGGCTATATCAACTTTTGTGACGCATTTAATTCATGGCAGTTGGTAAAAGCGCTCAAAAAAGCGACCGGTATGCCGGCGGCGGCGTCCTTCAAGCATGTGTCGCCTGCGGGCGCAGCGCTTGGAAAGCCGCTGACCGAGGTCGAGAAGCAGATGTACTTCGTCGAGGCCGACCATGAGCTGTCGCCCGTCGCATGCGCCTATATCCGCGCGCGCGGCGCGGGCCGCCTGTGCTCATACGGCGACTGGGCGGCGCTCTCCGACGTGTGCGACGCGGATACTGCATCCTACCTCGCGCATGAGGTGTCCGACGGCATCATCGCGCCGGGTTACACGGATGAGGCGCTCAAAATTCTGAAAACCAAGCGCAAAGGCAGCTATAATGTGGTTCAGATCGATCCGGACTATGTGCCCAAGCCGATCGAGCAGCGCGATATTTTCGGTATCCGTTTCGAGCAAGGCTATAACGATTATGAGATCAGAGAAGCGCTGCTGAACGATATCGTCACCAATAACAAGGAGCTGCCTGATAGCGCTAAGCACGACATGATCCTGTCGCTGATTACGCTCAAGTACACCCAGTCCAACTCGGTTTGCTATGTCAAGGACGGCATGACCATTGGTGTCGGCGCAGGCCAGCAGAGCCGTATCCATTGCACGCGACTGGCAGGCAGCAAGGCGGACAATTGGTTTCTGCGGCAGCATCCCAAGGTGCTCGGCCTGCAGTTTGTGGATGGCATCCGCCGTCCCGACCGTGACAATGCGATTGACGTATACATTTCGGATGAGTACGAGGATGTGCTGGCGGATGGTGTCTGGCAGAATACCTTTAAGGTTAAGCCCGAGGCGCTCACGGCTGAGGAAAAGAAGGCATGGATTGCGAAGAACACGGGCGTGACCGTTGGTTCGGATGCGTTCTTCCCGTTTGGCGACAATGTCGAGCGTGCGCGTAAGTCAGGCGTGCAGTATATCGTGCAGCCGGGCGGATCGATTCGGGATGACAACGTCATTGAGACGGCGAACAAATATGGTATTGTCATGGCGTTTACCGGCATGCGCCTGTTCCACCATTGAGTCGAGAAAACGCAGCATCTGCGGCAAATTGGATACTGGCAGCATTGATTGTGCAGATCGCAGCCGCGGCTTGCGTCGGCATGGCGGGCGCATGGACCGGGGCGGCGCTCATGACGTTGTGCTATCTGATGAACGCATGGGCCGCGTGGCGGCTGCGCTGCCCCTTGGCGCTGAGCGCGGCGCTCATCGGCTGCGTGCTGACTTTGCTGCTGCCCAACGGCACTCATCCCGACTGGATTGGCAATATTCTGGTCAACCTGTTGTTTTTGGCGATGTATCTGCCCATGCAGAGCGGCTTTGACCGGAAATTTCGCGCTTTGGATGCGTCCGCGCAGACGCTTCGGCTGGGGCGGACATGGTCGATGACCACGCTTATCCAGCGCGGTGCATCGATGATGGGCTTTTTGCCGTTGTTTGCCGGGCAGGCGCAGCTGTCGGCTGCGCAGGGGGCGTACACCACGCTGTTTACCTTGCAGATTACGTTGGAAATGATTGCGCTGCTTGCGGCAATCGTGTCCTATATCTGGATGGTGCGCTATTTGTGGCGCGCCAGAATACTGCTGAAAGCGCAGGTGGAAAAATGAAGCTAATTCGCGGCTATTATGCCTATCTTGCCATCGCCGGGGGACTGCTGCTCAGTCTGGTTTTGCAGAACAACTGGATGCTGCAGATTGTGGCCTATGCGCTGATTTCTGCGGGCGCACTGTCCTTGCAGCAGGTATCGCGCTGGTTTTTGCGCGCAAGCATCGCAGCTGATGTGTGTATCGGCTTTGAAGTGGTCTGCGGGCCGGCTGTGGTGCCGCCGGGATTGTTTCGCATGGTGCTGAAATATGCTTCGCTTGTGCCGCTGTTGATGGTCGGCTGCATGTTGCTGATGGCGTTTATGGCGCAGATGCGGGACGCAGGGCGCGGAACAGGCATCGAATGGGTGATTTTTGTTGTATGGAGCGCGGGATTCATCCTGACGCTGCTTATGGCGCCCGGCTGGCTCAACGACATGGCGCTGTCGCTGACCGTGACCGCAGTCAATACCCTGACGGTGCTGGGGTACATTGCGTTGCTGGCAGACACATTCCGCGCGCAGAAAGAATACATCCGTACGGAGGGAGAAAAACCATGAAAGTACTGGTTATCGGCGGCGGCGGGCGAGAGCACGCCATCGTTCATACACTGAAGAAAAGCTCCAAGGTCGACCATATCTGGTGTGCACCGGGCAACGGCGGCATCGCGCAGGAAGCAGAGTGCGTGGACATTCAGGCAACTGATATTGACGGCGTGGTGGCCTTTGCCAAGGAGCACAAGCCTGACCTTGTGATGGTCGCGCCGGACGATCCGCTGGCACTCGGTATGGTGGACGCGCTCGAGGAAGCGGGTATCCGTGCCTTTGGCCCGCGTAAGAATGCGGCTGTGATTGAGGGCTCCAAGTCCTTTGCCAAGGAACTGATGAAGAAATACGGTATTCCAACCGCAGGCTATGCCGTGTTTGAGGATTCGGCGGCAGCGATTGCGTATATCAAGGAGCAGGGCGCGCCGATTGTCGTTAAGGCGGACGGTCTGGCGCTCGGCAAGGGTGTCACGGTCGCTATGACCGAGGATGAGGCTGTTGCAGCGGTTAAAGATGCAATCGACGGCGGCGCGTTTGGCGGCGCGGGTGCGCGCGTCGTCATTGAAGAGTTCCTGACCGGTCCGGAGGTTTCCGTGCTGGCGTTTGTGGACGGCAAGCATCTCAAGACCATGCCGTCGGCGCAAGATCATAAGCGTGCCTACGACCACGATGAGGGGCCGAATACAGGCGGCATGGGCGCGTTCTCGCCCTCGCGGTTCTACACCGAGGATGTGGCTGACACCTGTATAGAGACGATTTTTAAGCCCACGGTCGAAGCGATGGCGGCGGAAGGCCGCCCCTTCAAAGGCGTGCTGTACTTTGGTCTGATGCTGACCCCCAAGGGCCCCAAGGTGATTGAGTACAATGCGCGCTTTGGCGACCCGGAGACGCAGGCGGTACTGTCCCGGCTGGAAACCGATCTGTTTGATATTTTCAACGCTGTTATCGACGAAAAACTGGATGAAATCGACATCCGGTGGTCGGATAACGCGGCTTGCTGCGTATGTATGGCATCGGGCGGCTATCCAAAGGCCTACGAGAAGGGCAAGGTCATCACCGGTTTGGATGATGTGACCGATTCGTTTGTGTTTCATGCAGGCACAGCGGTTAAGGACGGTGTATTTGTCACCAGCGGCGGCCGTGTGCTTGGCGTGACCGCGACAGCCCCGACACTGGATGAGGCAATCGTCAAAGCATATGCGGACGTCAAGAAGATTCATTTTGAAAAAGCGCATTACCGTACGGATATTGGAGTGAAAAAGGGATGAAGATAGAACAACAGGAACAGATTCTTGCCTGCATGGCTGACGTTTTGAACCAGAACGGCTTTCGTGCCGAGGTGATGCGTCAGGAGGGCGCGCCCACGCTGCTGCGCTGTGAGGCGATGCGGCAGGGAAAGGTTGCCAAGGACGTTGTGATTGAGACGTGCTTTATCCCGCTTCAGCTTCCAAGCGAGGATAGCGGGTTGCTGCAATTTTTCGTCACGCTGTTTCAGGGTGCGCCGGATACCAATGCAAACCAGCTGCGCCGCGCGTGTGCATATTGCAACGACTTTTGTGCCTTGGGTGCGTTGGGCTTGTATGAGCAAGCGGGGCAGATTTACCTTAAGCATAATACGCTGCTCGACGGTTCGCTGGAGCTGGAAAAGATCATTCCCTTTGTGGCGGACAACATTTCTGTGTTGCTCGCAGCGGTCGGGCGGTTTATTGACGGATTGGCGCAGATCGCTTACGCGGGTATGACGCTCGACACGGTAATCGATCAGGAGCTGTTCCCGAAGATGGGCTAGAGGATGGCAAGGTGCGCTTTGCAATCACAACACAAAAAAGGCCGCGTTAGCGGCCTTTTTTGTGTTGTGAGTATTTTATTGAGCGATTTCATTTTTATCGACTTCAAGCAGAATAGCGCTGAACTTTGTAAGGGTAACGGTAAAAATATCGGGGTCTTGGCCCCATGAAGGATGGTTTTCTTTGAATTGTCCGCCGAAATGCGCCCAGTCAGTGTTCGGCAGGATTGCCGCGTTGGGCAGGGGAGCAGAAAAGTATACGGCTTATCCGAGAAGTTGCAGACTGCGACCAGATGCTCGCCTGCGCGGCGGGAATGGATGAAATTGCAGCTTCCCCACTCGCTTTCCCCCACATCGGGTCGGTGATGACCGAGCAGCAGCCCGGACGCAGTTCCATAGCAAAGCCATAAGGGTCGCAGTGCTCAACCACCATGCCGCTGTGGGAGGTAATGCGGTACTTGTAGTACTGCCCGGCATGGGCGTTCGGCAGGGAGACCTCCCAGAAACCGCTGCGGCCATCCTGTGTCAGTTCGTTTTCTTTCCAGTCGTTAAACGCGCCTGTAAGCGTGATTTTGGCGGCATTTGGTGCAAAAACCCGAAAAATGGTCGATTGCTCTTTGATGTGGGCGCCGAACCAGCGCCATGCGTCGAATACGGTTCCGTCAAAAAAATCCTGCTTGTCCATGAGACTCCCCTCCCGGCACTGTTTGCAGTATAGTAACAGTATAGGGGATGGGTTGATAAAACACAACCGCCAAACCAAGGGGGATTTGTTTAATATTTTTTGAACCAAATTACCCGGAAACGGCTCTTAATACTGGAAGGCCTTTCAAACAGGCGGTGAGAAAATTTATGAACCAAAATGCCGCCGATAGGCTCTTATTGACAGGTGCACCAAAACACAAAGGAGCAAAGTTATGACCGATGAACAACTTGTCAGACGGATGCAGCAGGGCGACATGCAGGCGTTCGATGAATTGTATGAGCGTTATAAAAACGATGCCTACCTGATTGCCTGCTTGATTACCGGAAACCGTGCTGACGGGGAGGATTTGACACAAGAGGCGTTTGTGACCTGTGTGCGGTCGATTGGGTCGCTTAAGGACGGTTCAAAATTTCGCCCTTGGCTACTCAGAACGCTGTCGCGTGCGGCGTGGAAATACTGCCGCAAGGGCAAACGTGAAACACCGGTGTCGGAGTTTTTCGAGACCGGTGAGGGCGAAAGCGCGCTGTCTGCCGTGCTGCGAACCGATGAACAGCGGCGGCTGTATGAAGCAATGTACGCACTTGACGAAAAACGTCGCACCGTGCTGGTGCTGTATTATTTCGACAACCGGCCGGTCAAGGAGATTGCGCGCACACTCGGCGTGACTGAGGGTACGGTCAAATCCCGCCTGTTTTCCGCCCGCCGCCATCTGCGGCAGGCGCTGACCGAAAAAGACGAAAAGCCGGAGGAGGCTGTGACACATGGATGAGATGAAGATGGAACGCGAGATGCAGAATATGCTGAACCGGTGCGCAGAGGGGATGCAGGCCCCCGACACGCTCAAGACCCGTATTGATGTTGCGCTGAAAAGCGGAGCGGTGCCGCGCAAGGTGCGCTGCCCGTTTGTCAAACGCTTGGCAGCGGTTGCGCTGGTGGCGGCAGTAGCCGTCACGGGCGCAGTAGCGGGCAACGGTATTGTGGCCTATACATTTGGCAGTTCATGGTCGAATGAGCGCATGAACTACGAGGAGACGCAGGCCGAATTGGTTGACGGCGCCAAGGTGCCGGAGTCGTTTTCAAACGGTTTTGTGTTTGAAAATGCTGTGCATGTGTATGGCGGCGAAAAGGATGAGGACGGCAACGTGTTGTGTGAGTGGACGAATATCGACGCGGACTATCAGCGGGATGGCGTGACCATAAATCTGGGCGTCGGCGAAGCAAAAGACGACGGTACGACCGTGGACACCAGCCGCTTTGACGATACGCGCGCGATTGACGGCGTAACCGTGCAGTACAGTGCAGACGACTACAAAGCAGTGCCCGCGGACTACGAGCCGACTGCCGAGGAGCAGGCAGCGATGGAAGCTGGGGATTTGCAGATTGGTTACGGCGCAAATGAAGTAACCGTGCAGCAGTACCAGTTCCTCTGCTGGGAGAAGGATGGCGTGTCTTACACGCTCAGCGGCTTTGACCTTGATATGACAGCCGATGAACTGTTCCAGATGGCACAGGAGATTATCGCGTCGTAAACTGCGAAAAATGATAAATTTTGAGGGAAAAAACAACAAAACTTAGAAAAGCGTCCGCATGGACGCTTTTCTGCTTTCTCAGTATTGATCGAAGTAGCCCTCGCCGCCATTGGCCAGCGACTTGAGTGCTTGTTCCGCGCGCGTATCCGGATCGTCGGATACGCAGACGGCATCGGTCAGCGTTTCGCGTGATGTGTGAGGCAGTTCGAAGAACCGCTCCATCGCGCGCGTGTCGTGTCCCATGGCGCTGAGAAAGGAAAAGGGCACGTCGGCTGATACATACTTCCGTTTATCGTGTTTCATGTGTGTTCGCTCCTTTCCGATTGCAGTATGTGCTGCGGACGTGATATAATACGGATAATATGGGAAAAGGAGCGCCACAAAATGGAGCTTGTCAAAAATAAAATTTATCGCTGCCAAATTGTCGATTACACAGCGGATGGAACCGGAATCGGTAAAATTGACGGTCGGGCGGTGTTCGTGCCGCGTACGGCAGTAGGCGATCAGTGCGATGTGCGCATCGTGAAACTCACAAAAAACGTGGCGTATGCACGGCTGGAAAAGCTGGTTGTGCCGTCGGGCGCGCGGATCCGTCCGATATGTCCGGTCGCGGATAAGTGTGGCGGCTGCTGTTATCAACATATCACGTATGAGGAGGAACTGCGCGCCAAGGAAAAAAAGGTGCGCGATGCACTCACCCGTATTGGCGGACAGGATGGCGCTGTGCTTCAAGGTATCACGGGTGCCCCTACGACCGAGCACTACCGCAACAAGGCGCAATATCCGGTCGGGCGGGATGCGGACGGCAATATTGTCACCGGATTCTACCGCCCGCGCAGCCATGATATTGTGCCGGTGGAGCGATGCCTGATTCAGTCGGAAACGGCTGACCATATCGCGGCCGTCGTGCGGCAATGGATGCAGGAATTTGATGTGCCGCCGTATGACTATGCCGCTAAGCGCGGCACTATACGGCATATTTATGTCCGTGTGGGCGAAAAGAGCGGCGAAAGTCAGTTGACGCTGATTGCGGCAACGCGTAAGATGCCCGCGCTGGATGAACTGGTGCGCCGCTTGCGGGAGGCCGAGCCGTCATTGACCGGTGTTTTGCTCAACCATAATCAGCGCGGGGATAATGTCATTTTGGGTGACCGCACAGATGTGCTGTGGGGCGAACCGATGCTCGAGGATCGGCTGTGCGGACATTCATTTTTGCTCTCACCAGAGGCGTTTTATCAGGTCAATCATGCGCAGGCTGAACGGTTATATGCTTGCGCAGTGGAATTTGCGGGATTGACAGGGCAAGAGACCGTTATCGACCTGTACTGCGGTGCCGGGACAATCACGCTGACACTTGCGGAGCGGGTAAAGCAGGTTATTGGTGTGGAAATCGTGCCGGAGGCAGTGGAAAATGCGCGGCAAAATGCGGTTCGCAATGCAATGGATAATGTAGAATTTATATGTGCGGATGCGGGGCAGGCGGCACGGCAGCTGGCTGTACGAGGTGTGCGGCCGGATGTGCTGGTGGTCGATCCGCCGCGTAAGGGTCTGGATGAGCAGACGCGTGATGCAATCTTGAAAATAATGCCGCCGCGTGTGGTCTACGTGTCATGTGATCCGGCAACACTTGGACGTGATGTGCGTGAATTGACCGGTGCCGGCTATCGGCTGGTCTGTGCGCAGGCATTTGATTTGTTCCCGCGAACCGGGCACGTTGAGACGGTTGTTCTTTTGTCCCAATAAAACCGAATGACACCATAGAGATCGGGCCAGCCCTGGATGAGTTAGACGCTATTGCTGCCGAGATCAAGGCTGCCTATGAGAAGTCAAGGCATGCGTCAATATTTTCAAATGGTCTGATAGCAAAAACACGGATGACTTGCCGTTTGGCAACCATCCGTGTTTTTGCATTATCCAATCGCTCCTATACGGCTTTGAGCAGACATGTATTCGACTTGCGCTTCTCATTAATATAGGATTGATAGGTGATTTTAACTTTGGCTTTTGCCATGCAATAATAAAATTTGGCAGAGGTCCCCCAATCGCGTGCCATTATCCTGTCCGATAGCAAGATTTGCGAAATTGACTGCATTATGTGAAGTGTCGGAAGAATATACTGGATACATTGGGGAGTTTGCCTTGCTGTGCTTTTTTCGGTAACAATGTTTTCTTCACTCCTTATTGGTGGTCACTTCAGATACTCTTAGTGTTTAAAGCGTAATTAATAGGAATTAAGGTAGTACTGTTTTTTGTGTGGTGTTGACTGAAGCAGAGTTGCATATCCGCTGCTGCTTCGTAGGTATGAAAAAATATCATACTTGTTTTATTTCATAAATATACTATAACATAATAGTATATAAATGGTAAATTTGCTTATATAAAATAGAAACCGCGCCAGAGGTAGCGGAAACGCATAGTCTGGATGAGGCGCGGCATGCCATGGGGAAGATGCCAAGGTCGAAACGCGCTATGTTTTTATTTAAGAAAGAACTCGAAAACCAGCATGACAATCTGGTTTGATATGGAGGCTGTACACTCTGTCATAAGGCAGTTGCTGTGGTTTGCTGGGTGTTTTGCTTGCTGGATTTTTCGTCATTCTTAATATGAAAAGGAATAGGTCTTGCTGCTGTGTCTGATGACAGGAAGCGTTCGGTTTGCCTCTCCGGGTGTATTACCTTGCCGGGCGTTATTTGTGTAACGCCAAATGTACTACAAAAAATCTGCAAATAAAAAGTCAGACTAAATGATGAAATCCAATAACGATTATCTGCAAAAGAAGGTTGGCTATAAGCAAAGATAGTCATGCTACACCTGCGTTGGACAAGCACACTGGGAGCGCTTATTTCTTTTGATGAAATTTCCTGTACCATCCCCCCTGCACAACCTGTTGTGGGGGATAAATTGCTTGTCACGTTGTTTGAGTTGCCGAAGGTGGCCTATAGAAATACCGTTGGGTATCGGAAATCCAATCGGTACTGTGCAGAAAAAGAAGCGACAAGTCTGTGGTATTCACCTTTGGGAGAGATTAACTGGGCATTAATCTCTCATTCCAATCGACAGCAAGATAACTGCCGGTGTTGCCGCATTTAGCTGTAATCGGCATAGGCGAGGTTATCAATAGTGTGCCGACGTAGGGATAGGTCTGATTGAGAAGCGTGATGGGATTGTTTTCTGCAACGATGTAATAAAACCATACACCCAAGCGATACAGATGCAGTCGGGGTAAGCGTGTCATATCGTCTGCCGGAAAACTCTACAAAGACGGTAGCAATACTTTTACTATAGGGTGCGCAGTCTGCGGGATGGGCTGCCGGGAACACACTGCCCAAACTATGGGAGTTGCTATCGACCATGCGTTGATGCGCAAAAACATTCGCGGGGCTTGACAAAGGTTGCTTCACAAGCGGCTGCGGCCGGAAGAAAAGGGAGAGTGAGTGGGCCCCGAAAGGGCAGCCAAATAATTCTAAGCGGGATCAAGTGAATTGCCGGAAGCGGCGTACAATAGCGGGAACCACCGGAGGTCTATGGTCTCTGGTAATCCGTATATATCCGATTTGTCAAATGGTGAGATGGCGGTGCACTGAAAGAGTATTTTGCGCTCTGTCCAAGGAGCGAATAGGAGGAAAGAAAATGAAACGTAGTGAACCAACCACAGGGATTCGGATCCGACTCTTATCCATGCTACTGGTATGTGTCATGGTCTTGGCAATGATTCCTGACGCGGCCTCCGCAGCAGAACCTACCGCAGATGAGATTGAACAGGCGGTACAAAGTAAGCTGCTGGAGTTGTATCAAGATGTCTGGGTGGAAGGCGACCCAACCAGCAGCAGCCCGGATCAATACCAGATCTATCCGGTCCCGCAGGAGATCAGCTACCCGGGTGGGGATGCTATGACATTGCCGGATGCAGTTAAAGTTGCTGCGCCTGACACAATCACCCAAGAAACGAAAGACTATTTAAATGAGGTGCTGGGAGAGCATGGCCACAGCGCCCAATTCGTGGCGGAAAATGACCAAACCGCGGATCTGTTTCTGGGCTTGGTAGGGGATGGCAGCGCTGCGGCGAGCGCTTTGTCCTCTGTGCCGTCCGAGCACTACAACAATACGGATGCTTACGCCCTGTCCGTAAGCGGCGGTAAGGTCTCTATTGTATCCAAGGACTCGAGAGGCATCTACTATGGTGTGGCTACCCTGAACATGATGCTTTCCTCTTTGGAAGGGGAGCGGCTTGTACCTGTACTCATTAAGGACTACGCCTCCATCCCACTGAGAGGCATTGTGGAGGGATTTTACGGCGGTTTCACAGAAGAGCAGCGTCGGGAACAGATCCGGTTTTGCCGGGATGTGAAGATGAATATCTTCATCTACGCATCTAAAACGGATCCGTATCACCATGAAGAGTGGGAGCAACTGTATCCCCCAGAAGAGATTGCCTATTTTGAAGATCTTGTGCAGATTGGTAAGGAATCAAATGTGGACTTTTCTTGGTCTGTCCATACCGGAACCTTTTTCAGAAGTTACAATAGCAGCAATTCTGCCACACAAATTCAGCAGCTCAAAGATAAATTCCAGCAAATGATTGATATTGGTGTGCGCCAGTTTGCGATTCTAAATGATGACTTTGGCAGCGGTTCTACCGCAGACGTGGTCTATGTAGTCAACGAAATGAATTCCTGGCTCACGGGGCAGGGGTTCCCGCCGCTGATTTATTGTCCGCAAAATTATAACAACAGCTGGGCCAACGGAAATGGCAAGCGGGAGATCACTGGTTTAACGGACTTGGATGATGATATCATGCTGTTCTGGACCGGCCGGGATGTCAACTCTCCGTTTTGGCAAGACTCTATCAACTATGTGGTGGACAATACAACCGACCCGGATGACCCGTCCAGCCATCAAACCCCTGTTTTCTGGGTCAACTATCCTTGCAATGAACATGCCAAATCCGGCCTTTTGCTGGGCAGCGCCAAATACTATTTAAAAGATGATATTACCGGCTTAGGCGGTGCGGTGTCCAATCCCATCTTTTTCGCAGAAACCAGCAAAGTGGCCTACTTCCAGCTGGCCAACTACTTCTGGAATGTTCATGATGTGGAGGCCAATGCGGACTATGTGTGGGAACAGAGCTTTAAATATCTCCAGCCGGAGGTATATGATGCTTACTTTACAATTGCCAGAAATGCCTGTGAGGCACCTGGCTCTACCCGAATTGCCGGCCAAATTGATGAATCCGCTTATATCGCGGATGCCTTGGAACAGGTAAAGAGCGCCGCGCTGAACCGCACTTTGCTCACCGATCCTACCGCCTATGATCATGCGATTACCCTGTTGGCAGAACTGCGTCATATTCAGGATGCGGTGGAGACATTTCAACAGGATTGCAAGAACGAGGCTCTCAAAACAGAACTGGCCAATCCTGGCAGCTTAGGAGGCGAATCGGGCGAGGGCTGGCTCCACGCACTCGACAATATGGCAAAGACCGCTGAGGCATTATTGCTGGCGGAGCTGGAGATGTGCAAGAGTAATCCCAGCGACGATATCATTTATCGTAACTTCTCCATCGCAACCGCTGAATTGAGCAGCTACCAAGCGCGGACATACCTCTTCCCTCACGGCAATAATGTACGGCCTGCCGTCAAAGCAGGGACCAAGCGGATTCTCCCGTTTGTCAATGCACTGATGAGCGACGTGGAGGCCAGAGCCGACCAGATCATCGGAACAATCGAGGTGGAAATCCCCGCTAACCGCATTTATACCAATATTTCCAGCCTGTCCCGAATGCCGCTTACCATTGTTGGGGACGAGTTTAGTGTACGAGGCCTTTTGGATGTGACCATGCAGCAGGGCGACTACGTGGGCATTAAGATGGATGGCATCGCGGAAATATCACAGGTTGATTTGGAGGGTACTGCGATAGAGGGACTTACCTTGCAATACTCTTATCATGGTGATAGCTGGACTGATATCACGGCAGGGACGCTTGACGCTCCGATTCTGGCGCGTTATCTGCGGCTGGCCAACTTGAGCAGTCAGCCGAAAACCATCAATCTCAGTCGTCTGGCCGCCGTGGTTGAAAACCGGAAAGTAGAAGCGAAGGTAAGCGATACCAATATCACTAACCTGAAAGAAAACGACTGGCCTCAGATGCTGGATGGAAATGAGAGTACCTACGTCTGGACCGGAAAGAACCAGGCTGCAGGAGACTATTTTACAATTGATTTGGGAAAGGCATTGCCGCTGGGTGAAATCCAGTTTATCACAGCAGACGGCACGCCCAGAATCTACTATGCTGAGGTATCGATTTCCACAGACAACAAGGCCTTTACGCCCATCGGTACTATTAATGATGACGGTGTAATCGATCCGCCCTACCGCAAATATACTGTAAATGCTAACCAGCAGGTTGGTCGGTATATTCGCCTGAAAAATACTGGTGCAGCGACAGCGTACATGAAGATCCACGAAGTCTCTATTGGCTATGATGACTCCGGCAGAACCCCCTCTGAGCTGATCAGCGTGCCGATGGGCGATGGCCCTGAAGCTGTGATGGACGGCAACCTGTCTACGGTCTTCCGGCTGGATGGAACCACCGAAACCCGCATGACCATCCATGTAACGGACAACACGGATGTGGATAGTATCCTCCTGCTCACCGCCGGGATCAGCAATGCCGCGGTAAGCGTGGAAGATGTTTCAGGTCAGATTCATTCGCTGGGTACAGCTGCCCAGTCCTTAAACCGTTTCTCCTCCTTGCCCGCCAATGGGATCCACACCATTTATCTCGACTTCCCACAGGGCACCCCGGCAGTGATAAATGAGTTGCTGCTCACCTACGGTTCTCAGGTGGATGACGTAGGTGAAGCCGTAGACAATATCTACTTAAATGAGGGTGAAAGCGCGGACTCCACGGAGGAAGTAAATCTGGCCCTCAAGCGCAGCGCAGAGGCATCCGGCGTTGAGGCAAACACCAGCTATACTGCCGATCTGGCGGTAGATGGTAACGCTGACACCCGCTGGGCAAGCCAGACCAACAGCGGAGATCGCTGGATTCTGGTAGACTTAGGGGAAGATATCAACCTGATTTCCTCCTTTAACATCTCCTATCACGCCAAAGTCTATCCGATTAGTTATGAAATTCAGATGTCGAATGACAAAACAAACTGGGTGACGGTCAAGACACTGAATAACCAGACGGGAAGTTCGAATATTACCAATACCGCTACGCTTGACAAGCCGGTTGCAGCCCGCTATGTCCGTCTGTTCTTTGGTGGTGACGGTAATATGAACCCGAATGCAGCCGTGAAGGGTATCAGCATCAAGGAATTGGAGGTCCTTGGTGTTCGGCGTACAACCTCCATGATCTATATGGGGGTGACACAGCCTGAACCTGTGACGGTAGATGTGGGAGCGCCTGTGGAGTTGCCAACGCTGCTGGATGCCACCATTTCTGACGGTATGAATGCCGCTGAAACGGAAATCAGTGTGCTGCCAACATGGACACCTTCAACCATAAGCACCCAGCAGGAAGGCATCATCGATGCCACCTCCCCGCTTCCCACAGGGCGTTTTCTGTACAACACCAAAAAACTGTCTGCACAGTTTACGGTTGTTGTGGGCAGCGGTGGCTTGACCAATAGTAATCTGGCCCTGAATCAACCTGCCGACGCCTCCGGCGAGGAGCTTGTGAGCGGTCAGCCGCAAAAGGCTTCTTACGCCGTGGACGGCAGCGATGCCAGCCGCTGGAGCAGTGGTATCATGCGTCAGGGCAATGCGCAGGCCACGGATCAGTGGTTATCTGTCGATCTGGGGACACGGCCGGTTCTTATCAAGGAGATGGATGTAAAATTTCATCTAAAGGTATGGCCTACCGAATTTTATGTAGAAGCCTCTAACGATAATCAGAACTGGGTTCGTATTGATACCCGCACAAGAGCCGCATCCAATGAGACAGATATTGTTGAGAGCTTTACTTTCAATACCCCCATCAGCGCGCGGTACCTGCGCCTTTACTTCCCATCTGGTTCGCTGAATCCGAATTCCAGCACTGGCGCCACGGGCGTTTCCGTTAAGGAATGGATTGTCACAGGAGATCGATTCCTGAACGCCATCACTTATACGGGTATCAGCGATACTTTTGAGGATAAAACGGTGGACAATAGTGCCACTGTGAAGGATCTGGATCTGCCGCCGCTGCTCAATGTCACATGGCAAACAGCAGAGGGTGTCTCTGAGCAGGTGCAGGTGGTAGGTCAATGGGATACACAGGGCTTTGACACATTACAAAACCAGACTATCGCGCTGACTGTGTCTCCTCCCACCAGTTCCATGTATCAAAATCCGCAGAATCTTTCTGCGTCTATGAATGTCACCAAAGGTGTTCCCGGTGATGCGCCCGTCGTGACCACCACGACGCTGGGCAGCGGCAAGGTGAACGAACCGTATTCCGAGAGTCTGTCAGCAACAGGCGAAACCCCAATCACTTGGAGCATTTCTTCCGGCAATCTGCCCGCGGGTCTGTCTCTGAG
>DXEF01000048.1 GCA_019115085.1 Candidatus Agathobaculum pullicola
AGATTACTTCCGCTCGTCTTCATTTAGTAGCGCAAAATTTGAGGACTCTTTATTTCCTTATTCGGTATAGCGGAGGCGGCTGTCAATTCGACATAATTTTCTTGTGATACTTTACCGTACATGAGCATTGGTGCTTGGCACCAAACAGCAAAAAACCGCCGAACAGGGGCTTTATGATAAGGGCGAGCGACCGGACGCCCTAATTGACTGGCCGGTGGATGCTCTGGACTACGAGTTGGTGGACATCTTCAACTGGCAGGAGGAGGCCAACGGAATGATCTCCCAGATGGAGTTCGTCCGCCGGGTGGATGTGCAGACGGAAACCATCGAGCGGTATGTCCGGGACGGTCTGCTGGTGCCCGATCTGGTGGTACCTATGAGAAAACACCGGACTTTCAAGTATTTCAAAGAAGAGACTCTCCGGAAGTATGCGGAGCAATACGGCTGGACGCTCATCGACGACTCCAACCGCAAGGATCTGTTTCTGGATATGGTGCGGCAGATGGACATGAGTTACTCCTACAAGCCGGTGCTTCTCAAGGCGGTGTTGCTGTTCGCCGACAACAAGGGCCGGGTGAAGCTCAGCGCCATCGTTACCTACTTCCGGGAGTTCTACGAGGCTCGCCGGACCGCTGGTCTGGTGGTGGAAAAGTCCAACAGCATCTACGCCAAGGGCGGATACACCGATGCGCAGGCCCAGCGTAATATTCTGTCCAACCCCTTCAAACGATTCGAGGATATGCAGATGCTACACCATACCAAGACTTTGGGTGTGATCCAGGTGGATGAGTCTGTTTGGAAGAAGCTAACCCGGGAGGAAAAGCAGGAAATTGAGTGGATTTGCAACGAGAAGCTGGAGCATTATTTTTTGCGTCTGAAATAGGCTCTTATTCTGATTGGATGGTGGTTACATTGGCAATTTCTCAAGTGATATGGTCTTTGGATGATAAGGTCGAGCTGCAGCCGGCAGAGCTGATCAACGAAAAAGAGTTAGAAGATTTACTCGCAGAGCATATAGAAATTCTAAATCCAGATTGGTTGCTGATTGGTCGGCAGGTACGGACAGTCGCGGGGAAATATATTGATTTGCTCTGCATGGATCACGATGGAAACTTGGTTGTCGTAGAATTAAAAAAGAATTTAACACCAAGGGAGGTTACGGCGCAGGCGATCGACTATGCTTCCTGTATGGCGGACTTGGCCTTGGAGGAATTGGCGGAGCAATATCTGCAGTTTTCTGGTGGTCAAGTAACGCTGAATGAAGCTTATGAGAAGAAGTACGGTACGGCATTAGAAGAGGACAGCATTAATAATAATGTCAAAATGGTAATTGTCGCCGCAAAAATGGATGACAGCACCGAACGTATCATTCGTTATCTGCGGGACAAGTATGAAGTTGATATTAATATTGTGTTTTTCAGAGTAGTTTCGTGTGGATCTAAACGCCTTATCAGTCGGGCTTGGTTTGAGGAAAATGTAGAAGAACAGCGACCGGACCCTAAATCGATTCGACAGTGGAACCAGGAATACTATGTATCATTTGGAAACGGTGAGCGCTCTTGGGTTGATGCCAGAAAGTATGGCTTTATTTCTGCAGGAGGTGGCACTTGGTATACCAACACATTGAAGCTGCTTAGCCCGGGAGATCGGGTCTGGGTCAATATTCCGCATACCGGCTATGTAGGTGTGGGTATCGTTAGAAAGGAAGTACAACAGGCAAAAGATGTCCTGTTTTCCGTAGATGGGCAGCAGGTTGGTTTTTCATCTCTCAAAACACAAGGCAACTATTTGTACTCCAGTGATGATCCTGCGAATGCGGAATATGTTGTGCAGGTTGACTGGATCAAAACTGTTTTGGAGAATCAGGCGGTCAAGGAAATTGGCTTCTTCGGAAATCAGAATTCTGTTTGCCGCCCCAGAGATCAAAAATGGGTATATACAGTAGAACGCTTGAAAACGGTTTGGGGAATTGACGCGTGAGGGATAGTACCTAAGCTGCAAAGGAGGTAATATTGCCGGATGAACGTCATTTGTTTCGGCGATTCCAACACCTACGGCTATGACCCTCGGGGCTATTTCGGCGGACGCTATGATGTGGACAGCCGGTGGGTGGATATTATGGCTACAGAAACCGGCTGGATCGTTTGCAACATGGGGCAAAACGGCCGGGAGATCCCTTCTGCCGCTCCTGCCTTCCCTGCTGACACTGATCTGCTGATCGTCATGCTGGGAACTAACGACTTGCTCCAAGGCCGAAGTCCGGAGCAGGCCGCCGAGAGATTGGAGCGGTTCCTCTTAGACATCCCTCTGGACCGAAGCAAGATCCTGCTGATTGCCCCGCCACCGATGACTCTGGGCGAGTGGGTACCCAGCCAGCAGCTCATTGACGATTCCCATACCTTTGCCCGGTTCTGTCAGGCTCTGGCGGAGCAACTGGGTATTCGCTTTGCCGATGCTGGAAAGTGGGATATCTCCTTGGCCTATGACGGCGTACACTTCACGAAGCAGGGCCACAAAGCCTTTGCCGCCAGACTTTTGGAGGAACTCAAATGAAACGAATTGCAATTTTACTCTCTTCTCTGATTTTGCTGTTGACCGGATGCGGTGGGAATGCCGCAAACGGCTCTTATGAGCAGATCACCCAGGAAGCAGCCAAAGAAATGATGGACACCGAGGAGGTCATCATCCTGGATGTGCGGGAGCAGGACGAATACGACAGCGGACACATCCCCGGTGCTGTCCTGCTGCCGGTGGGTACCATCGATGAGGAGACTGCCGCCGAGGTAATTCCCGAGAAGGATTCCGCGGTGCTGGTCTACTGCCGCAGCGGGAACCGAAGCAAGACAGCTTCTTCCACGCTGGCCGAACTGGGCTACACCAACATCTATGAATTCGGCGGCATCAATACCTGGCCCTATGAGACGGAATCGTAAGGCAAACAGTATAAAATTTATCTCGCCTAATCAAAGAATACGGAACTGGCCGATTGGCCAGATAATACAACAACTGTGTGTCATGTTTATTTCTCAGGAACTTCCGCTCAAGCTGGTTGGAACGAAATTATACAACGGAATCGTGGATTTGGTGTACGAAAGGCGGTGACCGCAGACATGAAAATCCGGGAGGTAATTGATCACAAAAAGGCGTATATCGATTTGTTGCTGCTGGCGGATGAGCAGGAGGATATGATCGACCGTTATCTGGAGCGTGGGGCCATGTATGTGCTGGAGGATGATGGGGTCAAGGCTGAATGCGTGGTAACGGACGAGGGCGGCGGCATTCTGGAACTGAAAAACATTGCCGTAGCGCCGGACTGTCAGGGCAAGGGATACGGAAAAGCTTTGGTGAACTTCCTTGTCCAAACTTATAGGGAGCAGTATACGGTGCTGCAGGTTGGCACTGGAGACAGCCCGTCCACTATCCCGTTTTATGAATCCTGCGGCTTTCGTAGGCACCATTTGGTCAAGAACTTTTTTACTGACCACTACGACCACCCCATCTACGAGTGCGGGATGCAGCTGGTGGACATGGTGTACCTGCAAAGAGAGCTATGAAAAGCGGAGCGCCCATGTGAGCGCTCCGCTTTCTGTCAGTTATCCCTTTGCGCCAGAAAGGCTTCAATGGCCTCCACGGTCTGCGTCTGCTGTTCCTCGGCGGAGATGGTGGCGGGGAGATCCCCTTTCTGGTGGCCATAATTGCCAAACTGGGCGTGGTTGCCACCCTCGATCTCCACAATGTTCTCCGTATAGTCGATATTGTCCTCAACACTCTGGTTGAGGGAACCGTAGATGGTCAGGGTGTCCTCATCCGGATAGTCACCATAAATGTAAGCACCCATCAAAATCAGGCCGTCCACCAGATCGGGATGTTCCGAGGCAAACTTGGAGGCCATGCCGCCGCCCATGGAGTGTCCCGCTATGTACCAATGCTGGTACTCCGGGAATTGGGCAATGATTTCTTCTGCCGCATTGGCATCAAAAATCGCCATGTGGAACGGCATATGCACCAGAATACAGGTCACTCCCGTCTTCCGGATCTGATCCAGCAGGGGCAGATAGGCTTCCGCCTCCACCTTGGCGCCGGGATAGAAGATCATGGCAGTGTCAGTGGGATAGCTTGGGGACAGGATGGTTAGATTGTCCTGCACTTCGATAGTACTGTCCTGCGCCAGCACCTCCAAGGCCACATCCTCCGCCCGGTAATAATCGGACACATACCAGAAAAACGCACCCGCCAGAATAGCCAGGATCAGAAGAAGAATTCCACCGGCGACAAGCCATTTTTTGCGCCGGGACATTGGAGTTTTGTTCATAGCGGCGCACCTCATTGTTCGTCCTGAGGCAGATATTCTTGGATGGTGTAGCGTCGCCGCCCAGCTGTGGATTTTCCGTATTGGATGGCCTGCTGGGGACATTCGTTGATGCAGCGCAGACACTGGAAGCACTGTGCCGCCCAGACGGGTTTACCGTTTCGGAGGGTAATGGCACGGGCCGGACAGTTTCTCATGCACAGGCCGCAGCCGTTGCAGCGGTCCTCGGCAAAGAAGGGCTTGGCGCTTCGGGCAAATTTATTAAACTCGAAGCTCACAAGATAGGACTTCACCCCGGCCAGCCCACCCTCATGGACACGGTACACCGGCTCTTGCTGTTGGATTTCCTGAGCCATCCGTTTCAGTTCCGCGCGGGCAGCGGTAATCTTTTGGCGGATTTCTCGCTCGTTGTCGGTATCGGAGCCGATGATGTAGTTGTTGGGCATCACCAGACTGTAACTGCTGCTGAGGGGGTATATCTTGGAAAACTGCTTCATAGCAAGGCCGGCGTCTCCACCGCAGGTGCAGACGCCGAAGGTGAACGACTGGGGCTTGGGCAGCTTTTTCGCAAATTCCGCCATGATCTCCGGTGCGCCCCAGGCGTAAATCGGAAAGACAAACCCGATCTGCTCGGCGCTGTCCAGATCCGGCAGCTGATTCAGGTTGGTGATATCATAGGCCTTATCCCCGGTGAGTCGGGCCAGTTGCCGGGCTGCCCACGCCGAGTTGCCTGTTCCGGAAAAATAGAAAATCATCGTTTATGCTCGCTTCCTTGGTTTATTTTGCAATTTGATACTTGATGCGATTGCCGAATTTTGCAGACCGCAACAGCCCGAGTTTCTCAAACTTAAGCACAAATCCACGGATAGTTGCGTAGGCCGCATTGCCAAAGTCCTTTTCCAGCTGCTTGGTGGAGAACTGGCCCTCACCATAAGTCGTACACATTTTCAATGAAATAAATCAATTTTTATATTTCAGGATTTCATCTATATATTTTGATATAATATTACACTTTTCTTGAGGCGACATACTGTCCTCAATTATTTGAATTGTTTTCTCTGTTTTCCAAGGAATACCACCGTAAATTTTCAATGTGATAAATGTGATATTGATATCACGTATGCTGTACAAATAAATTCATGAAATTATCCTTATCAGCGTGTATTTCTATTAGATTAAATACATTAGAAAACTTTTTGTGATAGGAAGCGCGTAATTTATCGTTTATCAACAATATTTTTCATTCCAAAACAACACAGGTTCAATTGACAAAATAACTAATTTATTTGTTATATAATTGATTTTTTTGTCGATTTAATATAATATAACAATACAATATTTTACCAATATTGAAAAACGGGGAGAGAATCCGGTCATGGTACTATCCAAGGGAAGAAAAATTATTTTGATCACAGCCGTGGTTGTGGCTATTCTTGTCATTGCTTATTTTGCTTATACAACATACCGTAATGCACAGTCGAAAATAGACGCTGCAATCGAGCCTATTTTGGGCGGATATGCGCTTTCTTACGCAGACCCTTATGACACCGAAACAGCGGAGGAATTTATCGAAAGATACTGGAATCCGGTCAAAGATAAGTCCTCTTTTCAAAAAAAATTCGTCAAGCAGCTGCAGGAGCAGGTGATTGACCTCTCGTTTCAAAATGCCGAGTTGGATATGGAAGACCGTATCAGCAACGAATATTGGGACGAGATCACAAACGCACAGGAACCCATCCTGAAGATGATGCCGTTTTTACAGAAAGTCGGCTATGAAGAGGAAAACCTTAAAACCTGCTTGAAAGACTATTATCTGCGACTGGCAGAAAACGAACGCGCGGATCAGCAGGAGGCGCAGGCGGACTCCGAGCAGGAGCAGGAATTGAATGACGCAAATGGTCTGATGAGCGTACTGGAAAAGGTCAGCGAATTTAATGATGCTGCTGCAGATTATTACCAGATCCCGGAGGATGAGATTATCCCGATCGAGGAGGTAAGTGAGCACTATCAGGCCGCGATCCAGCTTGCGCAAAACGCAGACGATCTCCCGGTTGTTGCCAAAGCCCTGTCACAGGCCACCAGCTCGCCTTTGCTCAAGGAGCAGTCATTTATGAGCAGCGATCAGATTGCCGATCTTTTCGTTGCATCGGATGCGGATATCTACACGCTGCGAAATGGGATTGGCGGCTACTATGACATCTACAAGGACCAAGATAGCTATATGACCTATTACGGAGATTTCGCCTACGAAACCTATACCAGCGGCGGCAAAAAATATGATACCAGTGCCTTTACACCGGGACTTTGGAATGCCTTAACGCCTGGACAGCAAAGCGAGATACGGAGCGGCAATTCCACCACGACCCATCATAATTATTATTTCCTCGGAAAGGATGCCGAACAGTCCTTTGCCAGCGATATTCCCGACCTCGCGCAGAGCGGCTACGGCTATGTTTTCTGCAATCCGGACGGCAGCGCCATGTTCGTCTCCGCAAAATCTGCGACGTGCTACACCGGAAGCGGTGCCTATCCAATCAAGGGCGACTTTACCAAGCTGGTGGATCGGGCCGCGGCAAAGTATAACGTAAGCGGAGAGGCGCAATCCCAAGCGGATGATGCCGTACAGAGCGCGGTGGCAGCGTTCCTTGCAGGAAACTACGATGACACAGTGGATATGTTCCTGTCGTTTTCCGACAACGGAACTCGACTGGTTCCGATTTGCCAATTCATGAAACAAATGGCGCAAAACGGATTTTTGGACGAAGGTATCGAACTGGTTTACAGCTTCATCGACTTGTCCGATGAGGATATGGTGCAATTTGAAAAGTTTTTATCTGAACTTTCATAGAAATAACGCGGTTTTTCGAACAAAAAAGGAGGAAATTTCGCAAATGGCACTAATCTTGATGATTGCCGCCGGTATTCTTCTTGCGTTTATCCTTCTTCCGCTGCTTGGTCCCATTGCGATGATTCTTGTGTGCGTTGCGGTCATTGCGCTGCTCGGATATGGCATCCTTTTTGCGATTGGCACGAGCATGGCAGCAGTGGATGCCGCAAAAGATGCGGTTGCAAAAGCGAAAAACGCCAAACAGCTCTCCTTTAAAACAAGAATCAGGGCAATCCCTGAGTTTCAATTTGCCTTATCCTCTATTGAGAAATTGCTGACCTTGCGGGGCTTACAGCATACGTTAAAGGGATTGTGGTATCGGTATGTTTTAACTGATCGCATTCACAATTGCTCGATGACCGGTATATTTCGTGTGGAAAATGAACAAAATCGTGCGTATTTGGAAAAATACCTGCGGAAAGCGGTCAAAAGCGGGAAAGATTTGTCTGCTGACCCTGGGGCTGAGGAATTATGTAAACAGATTTTGGAGTGTCACGATATGCTTTGCAGACAATACCACCCAAAACAAACCAATAATTCCAAATGAGATACAGTAAAAAAGCGGCACAGAAGTTACTCCGTGCCGCTTTTTTCACCGGATAGACGATTCATTTTTGTCACTGGGCAGTGCGGTCAGGATTTTTCATCAATGAATATTGACAACGATATGTATTTTTTGATATAATCCCTTCGTTCATCGGAGGGTGAGCAACCATAGAAGTTGCAAGCTGGATAAGATGACGGGTAAAATTCCCGTTTTCTTGTCCAGCTTTGTTTTTTAGGAGCGGTATTATGAAAAAAAGTATGGAACAAAATCTGATTCAGGGAAATATTTTGCGCACATTGCTCTCCTTTGCTGTTCCGGTGCTGCTGGCGCTTTTTTTACAGGCCATGTACGGAGCTGCCGATCTGATTATCGTGGGGCAATTTGCCGGAATCAATGAGCAGTCTGGAGTGGCCTCGGGCAGTCAGCTGTTCAACATGATAACAATGGTCATCACCGGATTGACGATGGGTGTAACCGTGTTTGTAGGAGATGCGATTGGTTCTGGGAAACGGGAGAAAGCCGGACAAGGGGTTGGTTGTGGTATCGCTATTTTTGCGGTCGTGGCGATCCTCGTGACTGCTGTTGTGGTTCCGTTCAGCGATCAGTTGGCGCTATGGATGCATGCGCCTGCCCAAGCCTTTACGCAGACCAGTGAATACGTGCGTATTTGCGGCATCGGTACCATTTTTATTACCGCATACAATGTTATCGGGGCGGTTTTTCGTGGCATCGGTG
This sequence comes from Candidatus Agathobaculum pullicola, assembly GCA_019115085.1. Classification (GTDB taxonomy): domain Bacteria; phylum Bacillota; class Clostridia; order Oscillospirales; family Butyricicoccaceae; genus Agathobaculum; species Agathobaculum pullicola. Next base: position 8,479 of record DXEF01000048.1, read on the forward strand.
ATTCCAAAACCCCGTTGGTAACCGTTGCAATTGCATGCACGATCAATATTTTGGGAGATCTGCTTCTGGTTGCCGTCTTTCATATGGGAGCCGCAGGCGCTGCCATTGCCACGGTAACGGCACAAGCGGTCAGTGTCGTCTGTTCGTTGTTTTTGATTCGTCGCAAACAGCTGCCCTTTGACTTTTTACCGCACTGCATCCGATTTGAGCAAACTTGCATTCAACGAATTTTACGGATCGGCGTTCCGATTGCGCTGCAAGAGCTGCTGGTGCAGTTTTCCTTTTTGTTCATCCAAGTGGTGGTCAATGGGATGGGTGTGGTCCAGTCCGCAGCAGTGGGAGTGGCAGAAAAGGTATGTGTATTTCTGATGTTGGTTGCCTCTGCCTACATGCAGTCTATCTCCGCCTTTGTTGCACAAAATAATGGGGCAGGATACTGGGAGCGCTCCAGACAAGCGCTATTTTATGGGATCAGGACCGCACTGGCAGCAGGCGCTGTGATGGGCACACTCGCGTTTTTCGAAGGCTCGGTTCTGTCCGGTATCTTTTCGACTGAACCGCTGGTTATTGCAAATGCCCATGCTTATCTCAAAGCATATGCCATTGATTGCCTGCTGACCGCTGTCCTGTTCTGCTTTATTGGATATTTTAATGGCTGCGGCAGGACTGCATTTGTGATGATACAAGGCGTGATAGGCGCGTTTTGTGTCAGAATTCCAGTTGTATTCCTGATGAGTCATCTAAAAGGCATCACATTATTTCATATCGGACTCGGAACACCGATTTCTTCTGTCGCACAAATTGTTTTGTGTGTGATTGCCTTCAAAGCTTTTCAGCCAAAGACGATGGGAGGCTGAGATGTCCTTTGTCAGCTTGTAGGCCGCTAAGGCGTTTGACGCTCCGCAGCCCAATAAAAAGAGTGACGCGCTGATATTGCGTCACTCTTTACAAACTTTTGTTTTTTTCGGTCTTTTTCTCACATATCACATAGTATAGCAGCTGTACGTGTATCTACGATTAAAACATTGATATATTTTCCTTTCATGGCCGCATAGATCGCTTTGGCTTTGGATGGAAGTCCAGCCACGCCGATTCGTACTGGGATTTGGAGATAATCGGGTAATTCAACTGCGATAATCCTATCCCGATAGCGGTTTACAACGCGCTTGCCATCCTGATCAAACAGATGAGTGCCAACTTCTCCGGTTAATTGCTGTCCTTCTTCCAAAACGGCAATATCATGGATGTCCACACCTACAAAGGAATATCGTAAATCCACACTTTCGTATGCGCCAATACCAGCTATAGCGATATTGCAGGACTGAATTACATGATAGGTATCGATAAAACTGGGTTCTTGCTGCAATGATTTTTTCATTTCCGCATTGCTGACAATAATCGGTGCAAACAACATAAATGGTTTAGCGCCCAATCGATTGGAAATGTTATGGACAATTTCATTGGCTGCCGTATTTTGCGGTTCGCTGTTTCGGCTCCCCAGCATTTGCACCACAGTTACATTTTTCTTATGTAGAGAAGGCATTTGTTCCGCCATTGCTGCCAATGTGTTGCCGCGTGTCAATCCGATTACATCGTTATCCCGCAGAATGGTAGACAGGTATTGTGCGGCCGCTGCACCCAACTCACGGAACACATCCTGTTCGCTGGCGATGTCAACGACACGAATGTCAAGCAACCCGAACTTTTCTTTTAAATGGGTTTCCAATTCCAGCAGCGTTGTGCTTGGATTGGCATTGATGGTAATATGCACAATACCATATTCCAAACAATCTGCCAAAATACGGTTCACTCTCTGCCGCGACATATTCATTCGTTGCGCGATCTGCTCCTGTGTACATCCTTCTTTATAATAGTAGTGTGCAACACGGGTAAATTCTGAAATCTGTGCATCTGTCAGTTTTTTATCATTCATGCCGATTCCCCCAGCACCTTTACTATCTATATTCTAAACAACATATATGGAAAATGCAACCATTTTTCATCCGAATCAGCAGAATCCTTCCATGATCACAGCAATACGCTCACACGGAATTTACCGGGTGTGGCCGCTTCCGCGAAAGCGTCCTGGATTTTATCCAGTGGATATTTGTTTTTCTCAATCAGCTGCGACACCTTCACGACCCCTAAATTGAGCATATCTGCTGCTGTGCAGAAATCTTTCAAATCCGCACCGAATGTGCCAATGAGTTCCAGACGGCGATAATGGATGACATTGGAATCAATGTCGATAGCAGGCGCGGGATAGGCTGCACCGAAAAACAGGATGCGGCCATCCAGATGTTTGACCAAATCCAGAGCCTGTTGGTTCACCTTGGTTGCTGCTACTGCCAAAACTGCCGCATCTGCACCTTTTCCGTCCGTCAATCGCATGATTTCCTGCACCGGATCGCTGGCGCTGCTGTCAATCACTTCAAAACCCATCTCTCGGGCTACACGCAGTTTATTTTCCATCAGTTCAGAGATAATCACTCTACATCCCAGCGCACGAGCCGCCTGTGCATTTAATAGCCCCATGGTTCCGGCGCCAACCACAATCACAGTTTCGAGCGGCTGGACTCGTAGCTTTTCCAAGCCCTTTACAACCGCAGCCAAAGGCTCCATAAATGCGGCCTCGCTTGGGGAAAGCGATGGATTCATTTTAATCAGAGCACGTGCAGGGCGAACAGCATAGTCGGCATAAGCAAACATGCCGCGATATCCGTCTGGACTGATTTTTTTCGGCCCAATTTCGTTATTATCGCATCCGCGGCCTCGTTTGCATCCATCACAAATGCCGCAGGTGACATAGGCCAGCGCAACATGATCGCCGGGTTTGAGATCCAATACCTTTTCGCCAGTCGCTACAACTGTACCCGCGCTTTCATGTCCGCTTGCCATCGGATAGCCGCGACCTTCCCGCAGCCCCAGCCACTGCTGATAATCCGTCGTGCAAATATTGCATGCGTCCTGCTTGACCATAACTTCATCTGGCCCAACTTCCGGCAAAGGACGCTCTCTTACTTCTGCATGCCCTTTTTCCGTTAGCACACCAAACCGCATGGTTTTGATCTCCATAGCTATCCTCCTAAACGCTTGCTTTCAAAATATTCAGAACATCCTGCTGATCCAGCTTACGCATCCCGCCGATAGGGCCGTCCTCGGTCACCAGCGCAGCGATTTCTTCCAATCTGTCACAGGTTACCCCGGCCTCTGTCAATGTGAGCGGCACACCAAGACTTTTCCAGAAATCGCGTAGCGCGGCAATGCCTGCCGCTGCCGTTTTTTCCGGATGTGTCGCATCGTATGCGATATTCCACACGCGGACAGCGAATTGTGCAAATCTATCCACATGTTCTTTATAAACATATTCCATCCAGTGAGGCGTTAAAATGGACAGAGTCGCGCCATGCGCCAAATTGGTAAAGCCGCCTAAAATATGCCCGATGAAATGACAACTCCAATCCGGGACACGGCCGCAGTCGAGCAGCCCATTATGCGCCAGATTGCCTGCGAAAACGATTTCCGCGCGCGCATCATAATCGGTTGGATTTTGCAATGTCAGCGGAAGATTGTGGATAATTGTGTGCAGCGTTGCTTCGCATAGCCGATCCGTCAGCTCCACATGCGGCTCGGCGGTGAAGTATCGCTCCATCACATGGCTCATCATATCCACTCCGCCGACGGCCATCGGATATCGAGGGACTGTAAAAGTTACTTCCGGGTCCATGATGGCAAACACCGGTCTTGTGTGTCCGTTTGAGCCGAGCAGCTTAATATGGCCGTCTTCATTGGTGATAACAGAACCCGCACTGGATTCACTGCCGGTTGCCGGAATGGTCAGCACAACACCAACCGGCAGCGTTGTTTGAATGACATGCTTTTTTGTATAATGGTCCCAAACATCGCCGTCATATGTAGCGCCCAGACCAATCGCCTTAGCTGAGTCAATGACGCTGCCGCCGCCCAGAGCAAGGATAAAATCAATTTTTTCCCGTTTACAGATTTCGATGCCTTCCCGCACCTTGCTGAGTACCGGATTTGGCTGTACGCCGGTCAGTTCCACAATTTCCAGACCCTGATGCTGTAAAGACTGGATAACGGTCTGATAAATTACAGAATTGCGGATGAACTCATCACCATAATGATGGAACAGTACCCGTTTTCCATAGGGAAGGATTTCTTCGCCTACACAGGATGCCATGCCGCGTCCGAAAATGATTTTAGTGGCATTTTGAAACTTAAAATTTCTCATATGCTTTTCTTACGCCTTTCCGTCCGAGCCAAATAGTCGAATATAGTGCTCCAGCTTCCGCCGGTATACCTCTGTTCCCACCATGGGAGCAACATTAAAGTTTTTCTTTTTTCCTGCGTACATGTCCAATGCCGCCGCAATGTCAGCATCATCACTGGATTCTCCACGCATGAAGCATGCCATGGCCTCTCCGGCTGGATCCGCCATATCCGTAAACAAATTGATTTTTTGAATGCCGCATTGGATACATTTTTTCAGATTTTCGTCTCCGGTGCCGGAGCCACCGTGCAGAACAAGCGGCACAGGGACCAGTCCGGCAATATCCCGCAGCAATTCAAATTCCAGACGCGGTGTGCCTTTATATACGCCGTGCGATGTGCCGACTGCTACCGCAAGTGCATCCACCCCGGTTTCCTCGACAAACCGCTTTGCCTCCTCACGATGGGTCAGGCCGCTGTCGCGCGTTTCTTCATATTCTGAACCGGTTCCGACGTGCCCCAGTTCCGCCTCCACGGTGACGCCCATCGCATGTGCGATTTTTACCACTTCGCGCACTTCGCGCACATTTTCTTCAAAAACCAGCTTGGAGCGGTCGATCATGACCGAGCTGTATCCGCATCGAAGCGCGCGCATGATTTCTTCAAATGGTCCGCCATGATCCAAATGCAGCGTCACAACCGCTTCCGGATGTTTTCTGGCATAAAACTTTGTTACTTCGGCGGTTTCCTCCATATTGGTCGTGCCAAGACAGGAAATGATCAGCGGCGCCTTCAAATTCAGCGCCGCCTGAAAGCATCCCTGCACCGACGGGCTGTTGTACGCATCGGGCGCTGCAACACCATAGCCGCCTTTTTTCGCCTCATTTAAAATTTTATCGATTGCTACCAGCATATGTATCCTTATCCTTTCGCTGCATCAATAAATCTCTTAGCCCGTTCCGGATCGACTTCATTCCACAGGATGCCATCCTTTTTGACAAACGTGCCAACCACCATGCCGTCAGAAATCCGTAAGGCTTCCTTAATATTATCCGGTGTGACGCCACTTGCAATCATGATTGGCCTGTCCTGAAAACGGTTCTTAATCTGCTCCACTTCGCTGAAATCCGGCGCCAGCCCTGCGTGCTGGCCCGGAACCAGCACACCTGCCGGATCCAGCACGCTAAATGCTGTGTCGGCCATATCCGACTGGCTGCGGGTATCCAGAGAAGTGCCGCCATGGGCATCACAATAGCAATAGATATTGACGTTTTCCGCGTGGATATTGCGGCGAAACCGCATGATATCACCAGGGTGATATTGCGTCAGACCACACATATCCGCATATACACCACTGATATAGGCGCGGATGAACTGTGCATCAATCGCTTTTGCAATGGAAATCGCAGCGTACGGATCCACCAAAACGCCACAACCATATGGAATTTCCACGGCATCCAGTGCTTGTGAAACAATGCGGGTATAGCACGCAATGATCTCCGGACCAACTTTGGATAAATACGGTCGATCCCCTTCATTGGCAAATACAATGGCATCAAACCCCGCGTCCTGTAGTGCGCGTATTTCCCGTTTTGCGCGGGCTACCTGCTCTCGGAGGGTTGAATTGCTGTCATAATGCGGCGTGCCCGGCAACGCTGCCAAATGCACACAACCGATGATAGGCTTATCTGTTTTAAATATCTTTCTATGATTATCCATCCAATCCATGCTATATCGTCTCCTTATTCGTGGTTTTCAAACAAGTAATTATCCCAGGAAGTTTACAAAGGTTAATACAAAGCTGATTACAAACAGTGTCAGCAAGACAAATACGGAAGACTTCTGCTTTTTCTTCAGCAGATAAATGACAAGCGCCAATACTGCCAGCGGCATCAGGCACGGAAGAATACTGTTCAGGACATTTTGCAACACCACTTCTGAACCGCCAAATGTGCCAGAAACAATGGTATTTACCTTGATATTGCCGGCGGCAAGCGCGCCAATTACAATCATGCTGACGATTTTGAGCGCATCGGTCACATTTTTTGTGGTATCCGACGCGAGCAGTTTCATAACAGCACCTCGGCCCATCTGATAGCCCGAGAAAAAGGAGAAATAGCTGACAATCAACGCATATGTCGTAAATCCAACGATATACAGGATCGGGCCAATTATGTTGCCCTCGGTTGCCAGATTGATGGAGATACCCAGCAGGATCACCTTGACAATGGACTGGGTTACAGAATCACCTATGCCTGCCAAAGGACCCATCAGTGCGTTTTTCATGCTGTCGATCATATCCGGCGCAACATCATGTCCCATAGCGCGTTCCTCTTCCAACGCGCATGTTGCGCCTAAGATCATAGCGCCCCAGTTATTTTCCGTATTGTAGAACCGAATGTGTCGGCTAAGGGTTTCCGCGCGATCCTCTTTGCGGGGAAACAGTTTTTCCACCACTGCGCTGATCGCCTGACAAAAACCAAGGCCCATCAATCGCTCGTAATTATAGCAGCGCTGCGCCCAGCATATCCATCTCCACCAGGTCTTGAGCAAATCTTTTCGATCGAGTAATCTTTTTTCCTGTTCCGGCAGAGCCGCCTTGTTTTCTGTATTCACATTAACCCTCCTTTTTTTTCGCAAACATGTAGAGTACTGCAATACATCCGCCAAGGATTGCTACAAACATAATATTTACATTGAGATAGGCAACCAGAAAGAAGCCGATAACGGCGTAAGGCAGAAACTTTTTATCCCATACATAGGTCAGCAGCAAACCAATACCGAGCGCCGGGATCAATCCGCCGGTCACACCAAGCGCGGTAATGATTTTTGCGGGAATCAGTTCCATCAGCTTTTCAATCGCTTGCGAACCCAGATACATTGCCAGAAAGCTGGGAATGAAATAGCAGAGAAACGGTACTACCTGAGAACCGTATTGATTCATGATACGAACCATTTTGGCATTGCCTTGCGCAGCATATTGATCCGCTTTATGCACCACAATAGAATTGAGCGTCATATAGGCATTACGGCAAAGCAAACCCAGGGAACCGAGCGCTACGGCAACGGTCAAGCCTGCTTCTGCCGCAAGTCCGGCGGACATCGTAAGCGCCGTGCCAAGATAACCTGCGATTGCAAGTTCGCTGGGCAATGTTCCGCCAACGGCAATAGCGCCCAGATAAGCAAGCTGAATTGTTGCGCCGACCTGCAAGCCGTAGGTGATATCGCCAAATAAGATGCCGCACACCAAACCGCCAACCAGCGGACCGCCCAAATAGAATGACCACCGCAAAAACATCGGCATTGCTGTTGCAACATACCAAGTAATCAGTGCGACAATTAACGCTATCAAAACTTGACTCATATTTGTTTCATCCCCATTCTATCGTTTAAATTCGGTCTTAGTATCATCTGGAAGCAGCTGCATATTCACTTTCCAGCCCAGTCGCTGCAAATCGGCCAATTTATCTTTTTCCTGTTCGCTCATATACGCATATTTGGTGTATTTTGTTCTTTGCGGCGTTGTTGCCACATTGCCAACAATCAATTCTCCAATTTCTACATCTTCATGCAGGGCCTCCCATGCCTCCATTGGACCTTTGAATAAAATAATGGCATTCTTTCCATCTTCATTTCGCATCATTTCTCTAAATTGTTGTGTTTCCGCAACTTCTACTTTGATGTTGCTGGGTGCAGCCAGTTGGTATACTTGCTGCATAAACGCATCGTGTGCAGCCACATCATCCACGATAACAACTGTGTTGGCACCGGTTTTGGCCTGCCAGGCTACCATTACCTGTCCATGAATCAATCTCTCATCAATTCGATACAATACTGCTTCCATGTTTTCCCTCCATTCTGCAAATGAAAAATTTCAACCTGTCGTTTTTTGATTTATCTGGAAAGTTCCGCTATTAAATCCCGTATTCCTTCCGTACCAACCTCCAATGCAATTTTTTTCAGCTCTTGACATGACATCTCGGAAATGAGTGGAACGATTTCCAGCAACATGGGAAGATTTACACCCGTAATCACCTCCATTTTTTTACCCTGTTCCTTCACCTCACTGATCAACGATGCCGCAATATTAAAAGGTGTGCCGCCGAACAGATCCGCAAGAATCAGGAAATCTTGTTCCGCATCCTCCAATAGCGTCTTTCGTAGTGACGTTCGGAAAGCCTCAATGTCTATGCCCAGCCCAAGCGCTTCCAGCCCGGTGCGGTCCGCGATGAACATTCCTGTTGATTCATACAAAGATTTCGCAAGCTCTCCATGCGTTAAAATGATTACCTTTCCCATACTTCCTCCAATTGTTACATTTGTAATAGTATATTACTTATGTTACAATCAGAGTGTACAACCAAATAAAATACAAGTCAACATATTATAACGAATTATTTATTTTTCTCTATTTTATAAAATATTTCTAATATATTTCTGTACAAATCGACAATTTAATCGTATTTTTCAGACAGAGTTTTGTCGTGGGTTTTCAGTGTATGGTGCAGTGTTGCCTATAGGCTGTTGCGCATTTGCATATCAAAAGACAGATAAGGTATGTTTGATTGTTTTGGAATTCATTAATTTTTCTTGAATGATTGAAAATAGTTCTTGACAAGTTTACCAAATTCTTTTATTCTATATTTGGAAATAGAATAATTCTAATTTTGGTGGATAACAATGCGCTACGAGAAAGGTATATTGGATATTATCAACACGGAGAAAACCCACATGACAGCGGAGCAGGTGTTTTTAACTCTGAAGCAGTCCTATCCTTCTGTTGTGTTGGCAACCGTTTATAATAATCTCAACAGCCTGTATCAGCAGGGGAAAATCCGCAAAATCAGCGTAGAAGGCCGCCCCGACCGTTATGATATCAATACCCGGCATGACCATCTGGTTTGTCGTAGATGCGGTGGGCTTCTGGATATTCATCTTGCTGATCTGACCGCAGATCTGGAAAAGCAAACAGGTTTCTCCATCGAGGGGTATGATCTGAAGATTCAGTATCTTTGTCCCCAATGCCGCGCGGAACGGGAGGCGGATATCACAGAAAACAAGTCTTCGGACTTGTAAATACAATATGAGGAGGATTTTGTATGAGAAGCATCACAACTTTGGATCTGCAGTACGCACACAGATTTTATGGGTTCAAGGGGGAAGCGCAGTATCTTCACGGACATACCGGCGTTTTGACCTTGGAGGTGGAGGACACCATTGAGCCTGGCGTCAATATGGTGTTCCCCTGCAATGAGATTCAGAAGACCGCATGGTCCCTGCTGAAGAACTTTGATCACGCTTTGATTCTGCGGGAGGATGACCCTCTCCTGCCCGCCATTCTCAAGGTCTATGAAGAGCAGGGCATTAAAAATGGCGCTCCGCAGAATCAGATGAAGGGTCCCGCTTTCCAGACCGAGCTGGCAACCGCTTATCCGGACTGCCGCCTGGTGGTCACGAAGGAAACCCTGACCGTGGAAGGGATGATCAAGATTGTCTATGACCTTTTAAAGGACAAGCTGAACATTGCCAAGATCACCTTTACCAGTGGTGTGAATGCGGCTTCGGCCGAGTTTACGACACACAACCAGATTGATCGCTGCCCACTGTGCGGCATTGCTCTGAATGAAAAGGGCGTTTGCCCCAAGTGCGGCTATAAAAAGGGATAAATTTGCCCTCTGACTCTGGGTTCGGATGATTGCATCCCAATCAGTTGTTGCACAGATGACTTTCAAAAATTCGGCGGGCTTACGCAAGTAAGTCCGCCGTTTTTTGAAAGGATAAGGTATACTATATAAGGAGGCGCCAGCATGAGACGCATGTTTCCACTTATGGGAGCGGCCGGATTTTTGCTGCTTGGCTTGTCCGGCTGCTTTGCTGCAAATAGTAAAGGAGTTGCCATGAAAAACGAAAATACAGTACAAGCGGTCACCATTGAGGATCAGGAGTGGAAAGAGCGGGAGGATGCCGCTCACCTGCGGGAGATTTATTATGCCGGAGGTTGCTTTTGGGGTATAGAGTCCTACTTTTCCCAAATTCCGGGTGTGGAGGCGGTATCCGTCGGTTACGCAAATGGAACGACGGATCGTCCTACCTATGAACAGGTCTGCAGCGGCTCGACAGGTCATGCGGAAACCGCTCATGTGATATACAATCCGGATGTGGTCAGCCTGAAAGCATTGACCGAGCACTTTTTTATGATCATTGATCCGTTGTCAAAGGACCGTCAGGGGAATGATGTGGGAAACCAGTATCGCAGCGGCATCTACTATAGCGATCAGGCGGATCTGGAGGTTTTGCAGGCAATTGTGGACGCTGAACAGGAAAAATACACCGCCCCCCTTCAAACCGAGTTACTGCCTTTGCGCTGTTACTATCTGGCGGAGGAATATCATCAGGCGTATCTGAAAAAAAATCCGGGTGGCTATTGCCATGTGGACTTTTCCACCCTCTCGGACTTTGATCAGCTCGTCGATCCTTCGGATTATACGCGGCCTTCCGATAAGGAGATCCGCGCTATGCTAAACGAGGAACAATATCAGGTAACGCAGAAAAGCGCGACCGAACGCCCCTTCTCCGGAGCCTATGACCAACTCTTTGAACCGGGTATTTATGTGGATGTGGTAACCGGAGAACCGTTATTCGTCTCCTCCGATAAATTTGATGCCGGCTGCGGTTGGCCCAGTTTTTCCAAGCCAATTGATGGGCGAGTGATCGTGGAATCGCAGGATACCAGCTATGGTATGAATCGTACAGAAGTGCGCAGCCGAGTAGGAAATTCTCACCTGGGCCATGTCTTTGAGGATGGACCGGCCGAACAAGGCGGGCTGCGCTATTGTATTAACAGTGCTTCCCTGCGCTTTATCCCCTATGCGGATATGGAGAAAGAAGGATATGCAGATTTAAAGAAGCTGGTGCTCGATGCGGATGACGAATGAGCCTGTTGCTGTCGGCTATCGATGTTGTAATTATCATCGATAGGCAGTAGTACTGCCACCCACATGGATGAGGAAAAGCATTATAGGCAATACAACATTTGAGCGTGCTCGGAAAACCGGAGTTGGTTTATAAAAGACAAAAACCCGTTTCATCGATAATGCCTTTATCGATGAAACGGGTTTTGCCGTCAGAGACTATCAGACAAACATTTCAGAGAGTTGGAATATTATGCGTTGGTGTTTTCCGCCATTTTGCGGTACTTTTCATAGCGTGCCTTGATATCGCAAATCGCTTTTTCATAAAGGGCGTCGGCACGATCGGGGAAGTTATTTTTGAGCGATGCGAAACGGTTTTCGCCCATCAGGTAATCCATCAGCTTGCTGGTATCCGGCTCGGGAGAATCCAGCTGGAAGGGATTGAGTCCCTGCTCTGTGCGGCGCGGGTCGTAGCGATACAGCTGCCAGTATCCACATTCGACCGCTTTCTTCATTTCGGTCTGCGTGCAGCCCATGCCTGCCTTAATATGCTGCTCAAGGCATGGGCAGTAGCAGATGATCAGAGACGGACCCGGATAGGCTTCCGCTTCGCGGATGGCTTTGAGCGTCTGTGCCTGATCGTAACCGATCGCCACTTGCGCCACGTAAACATAGCCATAGTTCATAAAGATAGCGCCGAGATCCTTTTTGGCAATCTGCTTGCCGCCCGAGGCGAATTTTGCCACCGCGGCGGTCGGCGTTGCCTTGGAGGACTGTCCGCCTGTGTTGGAATAGACTTCGGTATCCAGCACCATCAGGTTGACATCCTGATTCTGTGCGAGCACATGGTCGATACCGCCGAAACCAATATCGTAAGCCCAGCCATCGCCGCCGATTGCCCATACGGATTTTTTCGACAGATACTCCTTGTTTTCCAGCACAAAGGCAACATCGGGCGTTTTTTTGACATCATTCAGCATTGCAATCAGCGCATCCGAAACCGTGCGGGATTTTTCCCTATCGTTCCAGTTTGCCAGATAAGCGTGGATGGCGTCCACCGCAATGCCCTCTTCAAGAAGAGCATCCAGACGCACAAAGATTTCTTTGCGGATAGCATCCTGTGCATGGAAAAAGCCGTAGGCAAATTCCGCGTTATCTTCAAACAGCGAGTGTTCCCAAGCCGGGCCAAAGCCGCGCTGGTCTTTGCAATACGGAAGAATGGGGGCGCCGCCGCTGTATGCAGAGGAGCAGCCTGCCGCGTTGCCGATGTACATATGGTCGCCCACCAGCTGGCTGACCAATTTGATGTAAGTGGTTTCGGCACAGCCGGCACAGGCGGCGGAGAACTGGAAGTAGGGCTTTGCAAACTGGATGGACTTCATGTTCTTGTCGCTGATAACATCCGGCTTGAGATAGCGTTCGTTCATCGCAACCGAATCAAAGTTATTCTGTTCTTTCTTCATTTCTTCAAATGGCGTCATCGTCAGTGCGCCCTGAACAGGGCATGCTGTCAGGCAGACGCCGCAGCCCAGACAGTCATAGGGGGAAATCTGAATCCGGTAGGAATACGACGGCGCATCCTTGCCCAATCCCTTGGCCGGTACCGTCTGGAAGGAAGCCGGTACGCTCGCCTTTTCCTCTTCGGTCAGCAGAACCGGGCGGATGGCCGCATGCGGACAGGTGGCTGCGCACCGGTTGCACTGTGCGCATTTGTCGCCGTCCCACTTGGGTACCATAGTGGCAACGCCGCGCTTGGCATAAGCCGAAGTACCGTTTTCCCAAGTGCCGTCCAGCACGCCGTGCTTCTGGAATACCGAAATCGGCAGCTTGTCACCTTGCTGGCGGTCCATGGGCAGTACGATGTCCTTGACAAAAGGCGTCGCTTGGATTTCCGCAGCCGGGGCATCGACCGCATCGGCCCAGTTTGCCGGAATCTCCACCTTGACGGCGGCGCTGATGCCGACGTCTACCGCCTGATTGTTCAAATCGACAATCTTCTGCCCTGCTTTCTTGAAGTAGGAATTGTAGTTGTTCTTCTTCATGTCCTCAACCGCGACATCCAGCGGGATGACCTTGGTCAGTGCGAAGAACGCTGCTTGCAGGATGCTGTTGGTGCGTTTGCCCAAACCGATTTCAGCGGCGAGTTTGGCAGCGTCGATGATGTAGAACTGCGCATGCTTGCGGCACAGGTCGCGCTTGACCTTGGCCGGCAGGCGGGTTTCCAGTTCTTCTACCCTCCACGGGCAGTTGAGCAGGTAGATACCGCCCTCCTTGAGATCTTCGGTCGTATCGTATTTGCTGACATAGGTCGGCGCGTGTACCGCTACAAAATCCGCAGCCGAAACGAGATAGGTCGAGCGAATTGGCTCGTTTCCAAAACGCAGGTGCGACTGGGTAAGGCCTCCCGATTTCATGGAATCGTAGGAGAAATAGGCCTGCGCGTATTTATCGGCCGTCAGACCGATGGTCGTGATGGCGTTTTTGTTTGCGCCTACCGTGCCGTCGCCGCCGAGGCCCCACAGTTTGCAGGAAACCTGACCGGGATGCGCCATCTCGATTTCCTGATAGTCCAGCGAGGTGTGGGTCACGTCGTCGTTAATACCGATGGTAAAGTTGTTTTTCGGGGTATCCTGCGCGAGATTGTCATAAACAGCAATCAGCTGGCCGGGCGTAGTGTCCTTGGAGGACAAACCGTAACGGCCGCCGATCACCTGAATATCGCTGCGTCCCGCCTGATGGAGCGCGGTGCAAACGTCCAGATAGACCGGCTCGCCAACCGAACCGACTTCCTTGGAGCGGTCGAGCACCGCAATTTTTTTGCAGGTTGCCGGGATGGCCGCCGAAAAATGCGAAACCGAGAACGGACGGTACAGGTGGATCTGCACCATGCCGACCTTGCGGCCGTGTGCGTTGAGGTAATCAACGGTTTCCTTGAGTGCTTCAGAGGCCGAGCACATCACGACAATGACCTCTTCGGCATCCGGCGCACCGTAGTAGTTGAACAGATGATAGTCCCGGCCGGTCAGCTCGTTGATTTTCCCCATGTAATATTCGACCGTTTCCGGCACAGTCGCGCTCTTGACGTTTGCACCTTCCTTGCACTGGAAATAAATATCCGGGTTGACGTTGTTGCCGCGGTTGGTCGGATGCTCAGGATTGAGCGCCTGTGCGCGGAATTGCTTGAGCGCGTCATAGTCGATCAGGCCGCGCAGATCCTCATAATCGAGCGCTTCGATGCGCTGCATTTCATGCGAGGTACGGAAACCGTCAAAGCAGTGCATAAACGCATACTTGGCGTGGATGGCTGACAGGTGCGCGACCGCACCCAAATCCATCGCTTCCTGCGGCGAGGAGGACATCAGCATGGCGTAGCCGGTGGTACGGCAGGTCATAAAGTCGGTATGGTCGCCGAAGATGGAATGGTGGTTGGAGGTAACCACACGGGAAGCAATGTGCATGACATTGGGAAGAAACTGACCGCCCATGGCATACATGGCGGGAATCATCAGCATCAGACCCTGCGATGAAGTAAACGTCGTGGTCAGAGCGCCGGCCTGCAAAGCGCCGTGGCAGGTGCCGGCGGCGCCCGCTTCGGACTGCATCTGAATCACATCCACGGTCGAACCAAACAGGTTCTTTCTGCCCTTGGCAGACCATTCATCCACCTTTTCCGCCATCGGGGAGGACGGCGTGATCGGATAGATTGCCGCCACCTCGGTAAAGGCATAGGCAACATGGGCTGCAGCCGTGTTTCCGTCCATCACGGCGTAATTTTTCTTCATTGGACTTTCATCTCCTATATCGACAGATACTTATTTTGGTATACAAAGACTCAAACAAAGTTGCACACACGGGCAATCGACATTTCCGTAAAACCAAGCGTTTCGGCTTTGGTTTGGCGGCCGCTGGCCACCTCGGACACCAGCTGCATCAGGTCGTCTCCCAATTGCTGGAGGCTCCCGCCATAAATGAGGGAGGAGGCATCCACATCAATGTTGTCTTCCATTTTGGCGAAGGTCATACGATTGCCGGTGATTTTGATAACCGGAGCGATGGGGTTTCCGGTTGGTGTACCGCGTCCGGTAGAGAAAACAACCACCTGCGCGCCGCCTGCCACCATAGCGGAAACCGAAGCCGGATCGTTACCCGGCGTATCCATGATGACCAGACCGCTTTTGGGCTTGACCTGCTTGGCGTAGTCATAAACCGCCATAATGGGACTGTGGCCGCCCTTGTGGATGCAGCCGAGAGATTTTTCCTCCAGCGTCGTAATGCCGCCCGCCTTGTTGCCCGGTGCGGGATTGCCTTCGCGGATTTCCTCGCCGACCAGCTGCATTGCGCGCTCATACCGGTGGACGATCTCGAAAATCCGGTCGTGCACTTCCTTGTTTGCTGCGCGGCGGGCAAGAATGTGCTCTGCGCCGATGAATTCCGTGGTTTCGGACAGAATGGAGGTGCCGCCTGCCGCCACAATGCGGTCGCTCATTTCCCCGATGAGGACATTGGCCGCCAGACCGCTGGTGGGGTCGGAGCCGCCACATTCTGTGCCGATGATCAGTTCGGAAATGGGAAACGGCATTTTTTGCAGCAGGGAGGCTTGCGTCGTCAGTTCTTTGGCATATCGCACACCGATATCGGCCGCTTTGAGCGTGCCGCCGACCTCTTGAATAATCACCTGTCGGATTGGCTTGTTGGTGCGCTCCTCAATGGCCTTGACCACCAGATCCATCTGGCAGTTTTCGCACCCGAGGGAGACGACGACCGTTCCGTAAATATTGGGGTTTGCAGCATAACCTGCCATTACATCCATAACATACTGCTGATCGGAAGCGACTTGCGAGCAGCCGAGCTGATTGTTGAAGGTGACTGCACCATCCACCTGCTGGGCGATAATGCGGGCGGTATCCGAAGCACAGACACTGGCGGGCAGAATCAGTACCTTATTGCGCACGCCAACGCGACCGTCGGGCCGCTGATATCCATAAAAAGTCATGTCTGTCCTCCTATTCTTTTTCTTCCGGGTTTTCGCGGCGGCCTTCCACATTGTGAACATGGACGTGCTCGCCAGCCTGAATATCACAGGTCGCAATGCCGATATGTTCCCCGTATTTCACGACTGGCTCTCCGCACACAATATCCCGGATGGCCAGTTTATGATAAATGGTGATATCGTCTCGCGCCGTCAGTGTATGTTCCACACCGTTACAAAGGTAGGTCACGGTATCGCCCTTGGAAAGCGGCTCAATGGCTACCGCAACATTATCCTTGCTGTCAATGATCATGGCATTACACATGCGCTCCACTCCTTTTTATCTCTGTGATGATCTGTTTGTCCGGATGGCATACCCGCAATCATGCACTGGGATTTTTGTGTTTTTACCGCATCAAATCCTTTGATACACTCGCGTCAGCATATTGATTGCTCGTTGTTTTATCTGTTCGTAATTAAGAATCTTATTCTTAATTACGAATCCATGTATTGATTATAACACCATAGCACAAAGCTGTCAAATTGAATTTGGGATATTTTTTAACATATTCCACAAAAAAATCCCATTATATTGCTGGGAAATTCCAATGCAATGGCGATGATGGAGAATCCCACATCCGATATATAAAAAAACAGACCCCTGCCGTTTGACATGGATCTGTCTCTCTGCTACGCGCTGTGCACAATATATCGTTTTCAGCGGTCAAAAGAAATGGATAAGCTCGCCCAACTGTTCAATTTCGGTCTGTGCTTGCTTCAAGCATTGGATGACCTGTGCAATTTTTTCCTCCTGACAGCGGAACAACGGCACCGATATGCTGAGCGCGGCGAAAACCTTGCCTTGCCGACGCAGCGGCAGCGCCCAGCACAGCATCTGCGCGGTTGACTCCTCCTTCTCGGTTGCGATTTCCCCGTGGCGTATCGCATCCAGCTGTGCCAACAGTATATTCAGATCGGTGATCGTATGTTCGGTCAAACGCGGCATCCCATCGGCATAAAGCGCGCGGATTTCATCATCCGTCAACCCACTGAGCAGCGCTTTTCCGATGGCCGTCGCATTGGCGGGCAGGCGATTGCCGACCCAGGAAATCATGCGAATTGCCTGTGTGGAGTCTTCTTTTCCTACATACAGCACATTGCCGTGATCCAAAATACCAAACTGACAGGTCTCCTGACAAACGGCGACCACATGTTTCATGATTTTCGTGACAGGCTCCATCCCGCTGTCGGCCGAGAACGCCGCGCCGAGGACCAATCCGCTCGGACCGATGATATACCGTCCGGTCTCGTGATTTTGCTGCAAATACCGCCTCTCTTCCAACGTGTGGACGATGGGAAACAGACTGCTTTTGGGTGCGTTCAGAGTCTGCGCCAATTCTGTCAGCGTCATTCCTGCCTTCACGGCAGATACATGCTCGAGTATGTCCAATATGCGTGTGGTGGTGCGATGTTGGTCTTGTGCCATCCAAGTAGCCCCCTTTCCATGTAGGAAGCTGTCGGATGTGGGAAGTATGCGGCCGAATGCTTCCTATTTTAATTATAGCAATTTACTCCTTATTTGCAAGTAAAGTAAGAGTTCTGCAAAAAAATGCGAGGAACTACCAGCATGGTCATTCCTCGCATTTTTTGGGATACCGGTTGGGGAAGGGAAAATAGGATGGGAATTATTGCTATGCCATTTGCTTTGCGGGCTGTCAATCAGCCCTCTCCCTCAACTGCAGAATCATCAAAGCCGATAATCAGCGTCAGGACGAAACCTGCAACAAAGCTGACGGCCAGGGAGAGTAGGAAGGGGATAAAGGCCACAGTCCAGAATACAGGCAGCGTGGTCAGTGCCGGGAAGGCAAACGCGGATGCCTGGCAGCGGAACCAGCCGGCAATTGCACCGCCGATACCGCCGGCAATGCAAGCGCATATCATCGGCTTTTTCAAGCGGATGTTCACACCGAACAGCGCAGGCTCCGTGATGCCGAAGAAGGCAGCAATTGCTGCGGATACCGCGGTCGAACGCAGCTGCTTGTTGCGGGTGCGGATGCCGACTGCAAGTGCGGCGCCGCTTTGGGAGAAGATAGAACCGCCGATCAGAGCCAGAATGGTGTCATATCCGTTCACCGCGATATTGTTCAGGATGATAGGGAACAGACCCCAGTTGAAGCCGAACACGACCATGACCTGGAAAAGCGCGCCCAATACGAAACCGGCCACCAGAGGGCTAAGCCCATACAGCCATTGGTATCCTGCTGCCACCCAGTTGCCAATATAGAGGCCGATCGGACCAAAGACAACCAGTGTGACCGGAATGACCAGAATCAGGCAGACCGGCGGGGTCAGGATGGCCCGCACCGTTTCCGGAATCACCTTTTTGCAAAGGATTTCCACCCACTTGAGCATGTAAACTGCCAACAGGATGGGGATAACCGTGGAAGAGTAGGTCATTGCCTTTGCGGGCAGGCCGAGAATGGCAAAATCCTCTCCAGCCTCCATAAGGGCTACGAATGTCGGATGCACAAGGACACAAGCGACCAATACGGCACAGAACGGCTCGGTACCGAAGCGCTTTGCGGCGGTAAATGCCAAAAACACCGGGATGAAGTAGAAGAACGCATCGCCCATCGCGTAAAATACGCTGTAAAGCGGATGCCCTTCAACAATGATGTTAGCAGCGGTCAGCAGTGCGACGATACCCTTGAGGATACCGGCTGCGACCATCAGCGTAATAAACGGAAGAAAAACGGAGGATATCAGGTCGATGACGCGATCCAAAAGGCTCTTTTTCTTCGTCTCAACGGCTGTGTTTTCTTGATTAGCCACAGGCTCAACTCCTTTCTCGCATGCAACCATGCGCTGATGGCGTCTTACTCAACCAGAGCAATCACACGGGCGGGTGCGCCGGAGCCATCCTTTACCTTGAGCGGGAGCGCAACAATATAGCAGAACGGAGGAAGGGTATCCAGATTGTCAAGTGCTTCCAGAATGAAGATATCCGCGCCGAGCAGAACATCATGTGCGGGGCAAACAACGGCATCGCCGGCATCCAGCGCGAGTGCGTCCGTACCGACTACGCTTACACCCTTGTTCTTCAGGTACTCGGAAGCTTCCTGGCCCAGTCCCGGCCAGTCATGCTCGTACGGCTTGCAGTTGGGCTGAACATTCCACTTTTTGTCCCAGCCGAAGCGGAAGAGTACGAAATCGTTCGCACGGATTTCACCATGCTCCTTTTCCCATGCCTGAATAAACTCTACGGGAAGGCATTCATTCTTTCCAAGATGGCTGGCGTCAATGATAACGCCGCGGCCGAAAAGACGCTTAACCGGAATCTTTTCGATGGTATAGTCGCTGCCGGGGATGTGATGGTTGGGAGCATCCATATGCGTACCGGTGTGCTCGCTCATAATCAACGCAGCATGGGTAAATGCGTCTCCATACTCAATCGCCTCATGCTGGACACGGCCAAAGCGGGCGTGTGTCAGGCAGCTGGGCATTCCAACTTCCAGATTGTGGCTCAAATCAACCAATTTTAATTGATTGCCAACCAGTTCAGCCATTGTCTCAATTGCGTTGTTCATAACCATTACCTTCCTTGTCTTTTATTTCCAGTTGTACCAATCTTTATGAACGTATATACAAACATAAGACTTAAATACGAACTATCTGTAAGCTAATATTAGTCATCTCGTTCTGCCTTGTCAAGTTTAATTGAAGAAAATTGTGATAATCCACAAGAATTTATTTTGTAGATTATGTAAAATGCCTATGGATTTTTTTGTATTTTATTTGCAGTTCCCATAAGAAAGAAAAAATCCGTTTGATTTGTTTGTTATAGCAAAAAACCACTACCATAACCCTGTCTTACGGCAAAGTATGGTAGTGGTTTTGCATATTCTGAGCGAAAAAGATGTGCGCTTTTACAGAACCTTGCTTAGGAAATCAATCGTGCGCGGCTCCTTCGGATGGTTGATAACCTCATCCGGCGTGCCCTCCTCGACGATGTAGCCGCCCTCCATAAAGATCACACGGCTGGCAACCTCGCGGGCAAAGCCAATCTCATGTGTGACGACAACCATCGTCATACCTTCCTTGGCCAGATTCTGCATGACCTGCAACACCTCGCCAACCATTTCCGGGTCGAGCGCGGAGGTCGGCTCATCAAACAGCATGATATCCGGATTCATCGCCAGTGCACGGGCGATGGCAACGCGCTGCTTCTGGCCGCCGGACAACTGCGCGGGATAGGCTTCCGCCTTGTCCGCCAGACCCACGCGCTTGAGCAGCCGCATGGCGGTTTCGCGTGCTTCCTCTTTTGTGGCCTTTTTCAGCTCGGTCGGCGCGAGCATCATGTTGCCCATGACATCCAGATTGTTGAACAGATTGAACAGCTGGAACACCATGCCGACGTTTTCGCGCACCTTGTTGATATCGGTGTGCTTGTCGGTGATGTCGTAGCCGTCAACGATGACCGTGCCGTCGGTGATTTCCTCCAGACGGTTCAGACAGCGCAAAAAGGTGGACTTACCGCTGCCGGACGGCCCCAGAATGACAACGACCTCACCCTCATGGATATCAATGGAGACATCTTTGAGCACTTCCAGATCACCGAAGCTCTTTTTCAGATGAGAAACATGAATCTTTGCCTGCTTGTTATTCTCTGCCACGGTTGAGCCTCCTCTCCATGATCTTTGCAAAGCGGGACAGCAGCGTAATGACGATCAGGTACATGATTGCCACGATTGTCCAGACCGAGAACGAATCGAAGGTATTTGCTACGACGTTCTTTGCGGTGTTGACCAGCTCCGGGAATCCGATAACCGAAAGAATAGAGGAATCCTTGAGCGTGATGATGAACTGGTTGATAATGGACGGGATCATGGTGCGGATGGCCTGCGGCAGCACGACCTTCTGCATGGCCTTCCAGTACGGCAGGCCAAGGCTGCGCGCGGCCTCCATCTGGCCCTTGTCCACGCTTTGGATACCGGCGCGGATGATTTCCGACATGTAAGCGCCGCAGTTGAGTGCAAGGCAGATTGTACCGGCCTGCAAGGCGCTGGGTACCATGCCCACCAGACCCCATCCGTTTTTGAGCAGATAGGGAATACCGAGATAAACGTAAAAAGCCAGTACGATCATCGGAACACCGCGGATCACATCGACAAAAATGGTCGAAATAATGTTGCAGGCGCGGTTTTTGACCACGCTCATAATGCCGAAGATCAGGCCGAGGATACAGGCGAAAAACAGTCCGAGCAGGGTCAGCAGCAGCGTCTGCCCCAGTGCCCGCAGCAGCAAAGGCCCATAATCGGTAAGGATTTGGATCAATGGTCAGAACCCCTTTCTTTGTAAAAAGAGGGGGCGCCGGATCAAACCAGTGCCCCCTGAAAACTCAGGTCAATCGGCTGCGATCAGCCCAGATACTTGGCGATGATCTCGTCGTACTTGCCGTTTTCCTTGATGTTGGCAAGGCCGGCGTTGAACATGTCGATCAGCTCCTGATTGTCCGCATTGAAGATGGCAAAGCCGTACGGCGCGCCTTCGTTAGCGGTATCCTCAAGGATCTTGAGTGCCAGATTTCCGTCCTTGATGGAGGAAGCCATGATCGGGGTATCCTCGAAGCAGGCAACCGCCTGACCGCCGAGAACCGCCTGATACATCGTGGGCGAATCCTCAAAGTAGGTGAGCTTGAAGCCATACTGATCCTTCAGGCTCTCAGCGTAAGCCGCGCCCTGCGTACCGGTCTTGACGGCAACCGTCTTGCCGGACAGGTCGCCAAAGCCGGTGATATCGGAATCCGCCGCAACGGTCATGGTCTGCGTAGCCTGATAGTAGCCGTCCGAGAAGATCCAGCCGCTTTCCTTGCGCTCATCGGTGATGGAAGCGCCAGCAATCATGCCGTCCGCCTGACCGGCCTGGCAGGCCGCGATGGCGGCATCCCAGCCGAGGGGCTTGATCTCATACGCAAAACCCTGATCTTCCGCGATTGCCGCAACGATGTCCACATCGATGCCGACGAAGTTGCCGGAAGCGTCGGTGTATTCAAAGGGCTTGAACACGGTGTCGGACGCGATCACCCAAGTCTTGCCGCCACCCGAAGCGTCGCCAGACGCATTGCTGTCGCCACCGGACGAATTGCCGCCGCAAGCTGCCAGACCCAGCGCCAAGCTGGCTGCCATCAGCAGAGAAATAATCTTTTTCACTTATGATTCTCCTTTTCGTTTTTCTTACCCTCCGCATCTGCAATGGCGTTTTTCCCCGCGCATGCAGTGCATCAGCAATAGTGAAAGAATAGGCGATGGAAGGATACAGACAACCACCATCGCCTATTATACCGAACTTATTATAGCGTAAAATAAAGCTACAGTCAAGCACAGAGCCTGTTTTAGACAAAAAAGCAAATTAAATCCGCTCCGCCGCCCGCAAAATTTCCTCGAGCGCGAAGTCGATGCCCAATACACTGGTGCACAGAGTCAAATCGTAGTTTGTCGCATCGGCATAGTGGCGGCCGGTATAATGCGTGCAGTATGCGCTGCGCGCCTTATCTACAGCTTTAATGTTGGCGCGGAGCTTTTCCGGCTCGGTGTCCTCCACCATGCCGCGCATCCGTTCAAAGCGCCATTCAAAATCCGCATGGATGAACACCCGCAGGCAGTGGTCAAACTCCCGCAGAATGAAGTCCGCGTTGCGGCCGACGATAATGCAGCTTTCCCGGTCTGCGATTTCACGGATGGCCTTGACCTGCGCTTCCCATAGCTTGTCACTGAGCGGGCGGTTGTAAAAGTCAAACAGGCTTTGCGTCAGACCAAAGCTGGTCGGCACGCGCTCATCCCATTTGCGCACCTGCGCGGGCGTCAGGCCTGCGGATGCCTTGGCGGTGCAAAGGATCAGATCCTTATTGTATAGCGGTATACCCAGTGCGTTCGCTGCGCGCCGTCCAAGCTCGCCGCCGCCCGCACCGAACTGCCGGCTGATGGTAATGATCTTTTTCATGGGGTTTCCTCCTGATTGCTCTATCGGCAGAGCCGGATGGTGTGTGACCGGATATATCCGGAATCTGCCCGGTCGGTATTATTTTTAATTATAGCCGACCGATGGGATAAACGCAAGCATCATGCGCAAGACTCCCTTGCCCAATGGTATGAATTGGTATTATAATAAAGAAAAGGAGAGGTTTTTATGCGAATTCTGGTAGCGGAAGACGAGCGCGATCTCAATCGGTTGATCTGCCGGACGCTCGAGCGCGCGGGATACAGTGTGGACGCCTGCTTTGACGGAGAGGCTGCATTGGATTATTTGCTGGGAGCGGAATACGACTGTTTGCTTTTGGATATTATGATGCCGAAAAAAGACGGACGCGAGGTGCTGCGCACCGTGCGCGCACAGGGCAATGCTGTTCCGGTGATTTTCCTGACCGCGCGCGACAGTGTGCATGACCGTATTGAGGGACTGGATCTCGGCGCGGACGATTATCTGGTCAAGCCCTTTGATTTTGAGGAGCTGCTCGCCCGTATCCGTGCGGCAACGCGCAAATATGGCACGCAAAAGACCAGCGTGCTGACGCTGGCTGACCTGACGGTGGACACCGGCAGCCA
This sequence comes from Candidatus Agathobaculum pullicola, assembly GCA_019115085.1. Classification (GTDB taxonomy): domain Bacteria; phylum Bacillota; class Clostridia; order Oscillospirales; family Butyricicoccaceae; genus Agathobaculum; species Agathobaculum pullicola. The sequence goes on from DXEF01000048.1 coordinate 32,190, forward strand.
TACGGTCACGCGCGGCGGCAAGGAGATTCGCCTGTCGGCCAAGGAATATGCCATCCTGCAATATATGATACAGCATAAAGGAACGGTTATCTCCCGCGCCCGGCTGGAGGATCATATTTGGAATTATGATTATGCGGGCGGATCGAACGTGGTGGACGTTTATATCACCTATCTGCGCAAAAAGATCGACAGCGGCTTTGATAAAAAGCTGCTGCATACGGTTCGCGGCGCGGGCTGGATATTAAAGGAGGAGCCGTGAAGCGATTTTCCGTCAAGCAGAAGCTGACCCTGTGGATTACGCTGCTCATGCTGCTGCTCACCACATCGGTGCTGATGTTTATGGTTGCGGTGAGCAGCTCGGTTGTCACCGAGAACGCATATGAACAGCTGACCAATACCGTGCGCAGCAACCTGAGCGGTATTTCCAAGGAAAATGACAGTCTAAAGTTCAGTGAGGATTTTTCTTTCACACAAAACGGCGTGTATACCGTCGTATACAGCAGCAGCGACGCACTGCTTGCCGGACAGCTGCCGCTGTCCTTTCCCGATACGCTGGCGTTTGAAAACGGCGTAATCCGTGTGGCGGAAGGGAACGGTGGGAATTATTATGTGCTGGATTTTTGGCTGCCGTTTGGCTGGGAGGACGGCGTGTGGGTACGCGGTATGATCCAGACGCCGGATGTAGCCGATGTGCTGGACGATATGACCGGTATTGCGCTGCTGATTCTGCCTTTGATGGTGGTGATAAGCGGTCTGGGCGCCTATCTGCTGGCCCGCTCCACCTTCCGCCCGATCGACAGAATTATCCGCGCGGCGGAAAATATCGGAGAGGGACGAGATTTATCCCGTCGTATCGGCCTGCCCCCCGGGCGAGACGAGATCAGCCGACTGGGACAGGCGTTTGACAACATGTTTGTGCGGCTGGAAGCGTCTTTCGAGTCGGAAAAGCAGTTCACTTCGGATGCCTCGCATGAGCTTCGTACACCGACCGCGGTTATCCTCGCCCAATGTGAGGATGCAAGACGGCATGCGGAAACCACCGAGCAATATGCGCAGGCGATTGAGGTCATTGAGCGGCAGGCGGGTAAAATGTCCGACCTCATCGCGCAGCTTTTGCAGATGACCCGTCTGGAGCAGGGCACGCAGCGCGCCACCTTTGAGTGGGCCGACCTGAGCGGTCTGGTAGAGGTGGTTTGTACGGAGCAGCCCGCTTTTCCCAAGAACATCACGCTGCAAACCGACATTCAGCCGGAGGTCGAGGCGCGTTTTGATGTGACACTGATGAGCCGTCTGCTGCAAAACCTGATTGGAAACGCCGTGCGATATGGCAGGCAGGACGGACATATCTGGGTTTCTCTGCGGCAGGAGCAGGCGGATGCTGTGCTTGTCGTGCGGGATGACGGTATTGGCATTGCAAAGGAGCAGCAGGAAAAAATCTGGCAGCGATTTTATCAGGTGGAGCCGTCGCGCAGCGGACAGGTCGGCACCGGACTGGGACTGACCATGGTGCGCCAGATTGCCGCGCTGCACGGAGGCACAGTGACACTGGACAGCGCCCTCGGGGTGGGAAGCTGCTTTACCCTTCGATTCCCTGCCGGACAGGAAGGAGAAGGCAGCGAAAATGAGGTGTAAAAAAATTTTTTAAATAATTTACTCTTTTAATATTTTTTTAATGTTTGGCTGGTATCCTGTATATGAACTCAAACGAAAGGTGTGAGCAGGATGAAAAAACAGTTTTTAATGTTTACCGCCGCGGCAATGCTGGCCGCCGCGTTGGCAGGCTGTGGCCAGCCCACCCAAAAAAGCAGTGCACAGATGGGATATATCGGTGTGGACGCTGCCAAAAACATGGCAACGACTGCTGCGCAGGTAGATACCACAAACACGACCTTTACAACAGCAACGCTGGGTCAAAAGGACGGCATTGCATATTATGAGGTGGATTTCACGGCAAACGGTACGGATTACCGCTATGCGATTGACGCCATGACCGGTGCGGTGATTGAATCGAACAGCGCCGCATCGCAAACGGCCGGAACGAATGGCACGATTGCTACGGCCGCTGCCAATGGTACAACCGCCGCAGGCGCTGCCAATGGTACGACTTCTGCGGGATCTGCCAATGGTTCGGCCACCACGGGCCAGACGGGTGCGATTGATGAAGCCCGCGCAAAGCAGATTGCGCTTAACCATGCGGGCGTGAGCGAGAGCGACACGACGTTTGTGATGGCTAAGCAGGATTACGAGAACGGTGTGCTGGTTTACGAGATCGAGTTTTATGTAGCCGCGACCGGATCGGAATACGATTACGAGATTGACGCTGCGACCGGTGAGATTCGCGGTTTCGACTACGACGCGGAAAACTACACGCCGATGCAGCAAAATACGGCTGCCGCCTCGGGTGAGACGCTCAGCGAGGCTGATGTTCGCTCGATTGCGCTGGCCAAGGTGCCGGGCGCAACCGCCAATGACATCCGGATGTATCTTGACCGCGATGACGGCCGGCTGTGCTACGAGGGCAAGATTATCTATCAGGGTATGGAGTACGATTTTGAAATCGATGCGTATAGCGGATCCATTCGAGAATGGGAAGCGGAATCTGTGTTCGATTGATAATATAAACCATTAAGGAGGAGAAAAAATGAAAAAACTGATTTGTACAATGGCACTGGCCGCACTGCTGTGCGGCGCGGCGGGAGCAGCCAATGGCTCCTACACGGTAGCGGCGGAGCTGAGCCCCAACATCACGGTTAAGATTGACGGTGTGGAGCGCGTTTTCTATAACGCGCAGGGTCAGGAAGTTCACCCGATCAGCTACGCAGGCACCACCTATGTGCCGATTCGCTCGATTGGTGAGCTGATGGATAAGAATGTCAACTGGGACGGCACAACCAACACCGCCACCATCAGCGGCTCGCGTGTTACGCCGGACGCAACCGGCACACTGGATGTGGGCGCGGTGACGCAGAACATCACCCTGAGCATTGAGCCGAGTTACACCATCGTCATTGACGGCACGGCACGTACGTTCTACAACGTAAACGGTCAGAAGGTTGACCCTGCGCTGTATAACGGCTCGATTTACCTGCCGATTCGTGCAATTGGCGAAATTATGGGCAAGACCGTGTCGTGGGACGGCGCAACGCAGACCGTATTCATTTCCGGCAGCACGGCAGGCGGCGAAGTGACCGATTTTGATACGAACAACCCTTCGGGTAATACGGGTAACACCGGCAATGTAGGCGGTAATACCGGAAATATTGGCGGTAATACGGGCAACATCGGCAACGTAGGCGGCAATACCGGCAACATCGGCAATGTAGGCGGTAATACCGGAAATGTTGGTGGTAACACCGGTAATATCGGTACAACGACCGGCGCGGTAACGCTCGAGCAGGCGAAGCAGACTGCACTCAATCACGCGGGCAAGACTGCAAGCCAGGTGACTTTTGTCAAGACCAAGTCCGACTGGGAGTATGGCAGAACGGTATACGAAATTGAGTTTATCTATCGCTCCGGCACGGGCTATCTGGAATATGACTATGAAATCGACTCTACGACGGGCAAAATCCTGAGCTATGACTATGACGCAGAGGGATATGTCCCCTCGACCGGCGGCACGACCGGCACGGGCAGCATTGGCGGTCAAACTGCATCCATCTCCGCCGATCGCGCTAAGCAAATCGCGCTGGCTCGCGTACCGGGTGCAAGCACGGCCAATATCTACGAATTCAAGCTGGATTATGATGACGGCCGTCTCGAGTATGAGGGCAAAATCATCTACAACACGATGGAATATGAATTTGAAATCAATGCTTCGACCGGCAGCATTGTTAGCTGGGATGTAGAGTCCATCTACGACTAAACAGCATGAAAAAAGGCCTTCCGCTACAGCGGAAGGCCTTTTTCTTATGAAATCAGATTGCGCGTACCGAAATCATACCACCGATTGCGCGCAGCGCGTCGAGGTTCTGCTCGGTGGGCTGCTCGGCAAGGTCTACGATGGTGTATGCGTAGTCGCCCTTGGAGCGGTTGCCCATGTTTTCAATGTTGCACTTGACCGCAGCGGTGATAGATGCGATCATGTTGGGAATGTTCTTGTGAATCATGCAGACGCGGTAGCCGCCTTCATAGGGAACCTTCAGGTTCGGGAAGTTGACCGAATTGCGGATCGTGCCGGTTTCGAGGTAATCTGAAATCTCCTTAACCGCCATCTTCGCGCAGTTGTCCTCGCTCTCGGGCGTGGACGCGCCGAGGTGCGGCAGCGTGACCGCATTCTCCTGTGCGAGAATTTCATCGGATGCAAAGTCGGATACATAGGCTGCGACCTTGCCGCTCTCAAGTGCCTTCGCCATGGCCTGCGTATCGACCAGCTCGCCGCGGGCGAGGTTGATGATGCGTACACCGTCCTTCATCTTGGCGATGGTCTCCTCGCAGATGGTGTTCTTGGTGTCCGGCGTCAGCGGAACATGGATGGTGATGTAATCACAGTTTGCAAAAATCTGGTCCAGATCGGTGACATGCTTGACCGAACGGGAGAGCGCAAGCGCGCCATCAACCGACAGATACGGGTCGTAGCCCCAGACCTCCATGTCCAGATCGACCGCGACGTTTGCAACCTTAACACCGATGGCGCCCAAACCGATGACGCCCAGACGCTTGCCGGAGATTTCCGGACCGGCGTAGGTTGCCTTGCCCTTTTCAGCAGCCGGGCCGATGTCCGGCGTGCCGGCGAGGCTCTTTACCCAGTTTGCGCCCTGCACAATCTTGCGGGAGGCAAGCATCAGCGCGCAGACAACCAGCTCTTTGACCGCGTTGGCGTTTGCGCCCGGGGTGTTGAATACGACAATGCCTTCCTGCGCGCAGCGATCGAGCGGAATGTTGTTCACACCTGCGCCCGCGCGCGCAATGCACTTGAGGTTCTTCGGGAACTCAACGTCGTGCAGCTTGGCCGAACGGACGAGAACGGCGTCATAACCCGTAAAGTCCTCCGAGCAGGTATATTTGGTGGCGTCGAGTTTTTCCAGACCGACCTTGGAAATTTTGTTATACAGCTTTACCTGATACATGGGAATACACTCCTCTTATCTTCTTATTGTTGCCGCTCTTTGGGAGCGAAGCGATATAAAATAACAAATTTCCAAGGACAGGTGCCTTGGAAATTTGACCCCGACTCAGCGGCCTTGGGCTGCGGCCGGGAATATCAAAAATCAGTTTTTCACAACTGATTTTTGTATATAGGGGGTACTGGATACCCCTTATAAGCGTTTATGCGTTTTCCGCCGCGAACTTCTTCATGAAGTCGATTAAGTACTCCACACCCTCAATCGGCATCGCGTTATAGATGGAAGCGCGCATACCGCCGACCGAACGGTGGCCCTTGAGGTTGGACATGCCGGCCGCCGCGGATTCCTTGGCAAACTTCGCGTCCAACTCGTCGTTTCCGGTGCGGAAGGTGACGTTCATGTGGCTGCGGGACGCCTTTTCGGCAACCGCCTTGTAGAAATCCTGGCTGTCGAGGTAGTCATACAGCAGGCCGGAACGTTTTGCGGCGCGCTCCTGCATGACCTTGACGCCGCCCATCTGCTCGACCCACTCAAGCACGAGGCCCAGCACATAGATGCCGTACGTGGGGGGCGTGTTGTACATGGAATCCTTGTCGGCCATGGTCTTCCAGTCGAGCATGACCGGATACTTCTCGAGCGGATAGTTGCCCAGCAGGTCCTCACGCACGATGACGACGGTCACGCCCGCAGGGCCCATATTCTTCTGTGCGCCCGCGTAGATAACGCCGTACTTGGAAACGTCAACCGGCTTGGAGAGGATGTTGGAGGACGTATCGGCCACCAGCGGTACGCCTGCCGGAGTCTCGGGGTCGTACTGATACTCGGTGCCGTAGATGGTGTTGTTGGCGCAGATGTAGAAGTAATCCGCGTCCGGACGGATGTCCAGCTCGCCCTGTGTAGGAATGCGGTCAAAGTTGCCCTCCTTGGAGGAGAACGCTACATGGATATCGCCGAACTTGACGGCCTCCTTGTAGGCGTTGTTGGCGAAGTTGCCGGTGATGGCATAGTCCGCCTTGCCGGTCTTCATCAGGTTCATCGGGATGGCCGCGAACTGGGTTGTCGCGCCGCCCTGCAGGAAAAGGACCTTGTAATTCTCCGGAATGGAGAGCACGCGGCGCAGCGCCGCCTCAGTCTCCTTGATGATGCCGTCATATACTTTAGATCGGTGACTCATCTCCATGACGGACATGCCTGAGCCCTTGTAGTTCAGCATTTCGGATGCACAGCGCTCGAGTACGGGCACCGGAAGCATGGAGGGGCCTGCGGAGAAATTGTAGATACGATTGTCAGCCATAGTGATAGTTACCTGCCTTTCAATAAATCAGCGTATTGTTCCGTATAGGAATGCAATATCCATTATAATATAAGGGATAAGGTTTTACTACGGGAAATTAAACCAAAATTCCGTCGTAAAAAGACGAATGTCTGCACATTATGGACAGATGCTGTGGTATTCCGCAAACGGCATCTGATTGCAAGCGTTTGCACGGATATGGTATAATAGGGCTGAATTGAGAAAGGGATTTCCCGTGTTTTTACACAGGGTTATGCAAAAACATGCGATGCGAAAGGAGAGGACAGCCATGTTTCGGCGCAAGCAGCCGCACCCACATAAGCAGCTTACGCATCGGCAGATAAACCGTCTGCTGCCGTTTACCAATGCGCCGCTGTTTCACGCGCTGCAATTGCTCGCGACCGGCGATTCCGCGCGTTTTCACATGCCCGGACACAAGGGTGAGCCGCTGTTCAACAGCTATGCCGAGATATTCGCCATCGACTTTACCGAAACCTACGGCACGGGCAATCTGTATCTGGGCGACGGCCCGATTCGTGACGCGGAGGTCGCCGCGGCGCGGTATTTCGGCGCGTCCGACTGCTTTTTCCTGACCGGCGGCTCGACGCAGGGCATCCTGTCCGTGCTGGCAACCGCGGTCGGGCGCGGCGGCGCGGTACTGCTCGACCGCGAATGTCACAAATCGGTCTGCCACGCCTGCGCGCTGCTGGACATCACGCCCTATTTTATCTCCGCGCCGGTTCTGGAGCCGTTTGGCATTTCGGGCGCGCTCGCGCCCGCCGACGCGGAGCAGCAGCTGATTGCCCATCCCGAGATTCGCGCCGTCCTCCTCACCTCCCCCACCTATTATGGCGTGCGCCGCGCGATTCCGGCGTTTGTCGACCTGTGCCGCGCCTACGGAAAAATGCTGCTGGTGGACGCGGCGCACGGCGCGCACTTCCCTGCCGTCGGTCTGCCGACTCCGGTCGCCGAGGGCGCGGACATGGCGGTGCTGTCTATCCACAAAACGCTCCCCTGTCTGGGACAGGGCGCGGTGGTTTTGAGCAGCCCGGGCGTGGATAAGCGTGCGCTGCGCGAAAATACCGCGCTGTTTGGAACGTCCAGCCCCTCCTATCCCGTCATGGCGTCTATCGACCTTGCCCGCGCCTATACTGAGGGACCGGGGCGTACTGCCTATCGCCGTGCCGCCGAAACCTGCGGCGAGCTGCGCGAGTATGTGCTGCGGCGCACAGGCTTTACCGCGCTGACCATGGAGGACTATCCCGCGCTCGATCCCTGTCGCCTGACCGTGTGTACCGCGGGCACGGATGTGACCGGCCATCAGCTGGCCGACATGCTGTGGAGCGAGTATGGCGTGGCCTGTGAGATGGCGGACGCGCGCAACGTGGTGTGTATTCTGACCTGCGCGGATTCGGGTACGGCGTTGTATCGGCTGCGGCGCGGCCTGCGCCGTATTTCGCAGCGCCGCCATGAAACGCTGCTGCCCTCCCCTGTCGCGCCCTTCCCGCCCGCCGAGCGGGTGATGTCCGTGCGGGACGCATGGTTTGCCAAGACCGGCCGCGTCGAACTTGCCGCCGCTGAGGGACTGGTGTGCGCCCGTCCGGTCACGCCCTATCCGCCCGGTGTGCCGCTGCTGTGGCCGGGGGAGAAAATTACCCGCGCGCACATTGAACTTATCCGCGAAAGATGGTACAATGAAATCGGCGAGATTACGGTTGTGATCGGCTGATTTACCTCAAAGGAGGATTTTTTCTATGAAAATGGTACTTGCGATCATCAATTATGATGATGCTCAGGATGTAATCAATAATCTGATGAAGGCCGGCTTCCAGATCACCAAGCTGGCGACCACCGGCGGCTTTCTCAAGGCCGGCAATGTTACCATTCTGATCGGTCTGGATGAATCCAAGCTGGACGAATGCTTCGACATCATTCGTGAGCACTCCTCCTCGCGCAAGCAGATTATCCCCACTACCGCCGAGCTGGGCATGGGATTTTTCCCGTCCACGCCTGTGCAGGTCGAGGTTGGCGGCGCGACCGTGTTCGTTTTGAACGTCGAGCGCTTTGAAAAGCTGTGATTTCATTTGACACGCTGCCGGGCAACGCGGCGCTGAAAAGTGCGCTGAAAAACGCGCTGGCGGACCGTTTTCCACAGGCTGTGCTGCTCTCGGGGGACGATTCCGCCGCGTTGGCGGCATGGTCGGACGTACTGGCCGCGGGTATCCTGTGCGAAAGCGCGGAGCCGCGGCCGTGCGGGACATGTCTGTCCTGTCGCAAGGTCAGCGAGGGCGTGCATCCTGACCTGACCGTTATCGACGAGGGCGAAAACGAGCTGAAGGTCGACCTTGCGCGCCGCCTGAAGGCGGAGGACGCCATCATTCCGAACGACGGCGCGCGCCGTGTGACCGTTATCCGGCACGCGCAGAATTTAAACCCTATGGCGCATAACGCGCTGCTCAAGGAGCTTGAAGAGCCGCCGGCCTATGCCTTTTTCGTGCTGACCGCCGAGCAGCCGGACACGCTTTTGCAGACCGTGCGCTCGCGCTGCACCAAGTTTTCGCTTATCCCGCAGGAGGAAACGGGCGGGGACGGCGAAGTCGCCGCACTCCTTGCACCCTATCTGGAGGCGCTGGCCGCAAGACGTGAGGATCGCATGATGTTGGCGGCGCTTGCACTGGAAAAAACGCCGCGCCGCGCGCTTCTGGGCGTCATCGGAGTGCTGCAAGGCGCGCTGCGTGACGCGATTTTTGTCGGAAAAGGGCTGCCGCAGCCGCCGGTCGCAGCGGCACTGCGCGCGCAGACGCAGGCGCTGGCCGGCGCGGTGAGCGCGGCACGGTTGCTGGCGCTATACGATTTTCTGGGCGTGCTGACCGACCGCGTTTCCCGCAATGCAGCGGCGGCGGCGGTAACAAACGCGCTGACAAGCGATGCGTACCGCATCTGCTTCTTATGATATAGGAGGATCAGTTTTTGACAACGATTATTGGAGTCCGTTTCAAAGCGGGCGGAAAAGTGTATTATTTTGACCCGCAGGACACGCCGGTGTCCGCGGGCGAGGATGTCATTGTGGAAACTACGCGCGGACTGGAATACGGTCAGTGTGTGCAGGGCAACACGGAGGTGCCCGACCAGACGGTGGTCCAGCCGCTCAAGCGCATGGTGCGCGTGGCGACCGACGAGGATAAAAAGACGCTTGCGCGCAATAAAAAGCGCGCGGACGAGGCGTTTGTCATCTGCAAGAACAAAATCGAAGAGCGCGGACTGGAAATGAATCTGGTCACGGCGGAATGTACGTTCGACATGAATAAAATGCTGTTTTATTTCACGGCGGACGGCCGCGTGGATTTCCGGGAGCTGGTCAAGGATCTGGCCAGCATATTCCGCACGCGCATCGAGCTGCGGCAAATCGGCGTGCGCGACGAGGCGAAGATGATCGGCGGTTTGGGTACCTGCGGACGTGAGCTGTGCTGCTGCTCGTATCTGGAGGACTTCCACCCCGTTTCGATCAACATGGCAAAGGATCAGAACCTGTCGCTCAATCCGGCAAAGATTTCGGGGGTGTGCGGCCGTTTGATGTGCTGCCTGAAATACGAGCATGAGGCTTATGCCGAGTTGCAAAAGGTCACGCCCAAGCAGGGCAGCGTGGTCGATACGCCCGAAGGACGCGGTAAGGTTATCACAACGCAGATGCTGCGCGGCACCTGCAAGGTGCAGCTCGACGACAGCCCGGATCATTCGCTGACCGAGTTCCGGTGCACGGATTGCTGTGTGGTCAAAGGCGCGTGCCGCAACCGACAGAATGCCGCCGCCATGGCGGAGGAGCGCCGCCGTATGGAGCAGGAGGCCGCCAAGCAGCAAAAGCAGCAGCCTGCCGTTGAGGATCTGCCGGATGAGGCGCAGGATGGGCAGCCCGCCGAAGAGGCGCCTTGCGCAGAGGGCGCGCCGCGCCGTCGCCGTCGCCGCGGAGGACGCCGCCGCCATAAGCCGCAGAACGCGGAAAATGCGGACAACACATCCGGACAGGAGCATGCGCCGGATGCGCAGGAATGACGGTGCACACATTTATCCGGAAAAAGATATAAAATTGACCGTCCCCTTTTGTCAGGGGACGGTTTTTTGTACGCGCGTCGGAGCGGACGGCATTGCAATCAAAATGTAATATAACGCGCGCTTGTGTCACAAATGTTACACTTTTTCGCCTGCTATTGAGCGGCATGCAGGAAAAGGCTATAATTTATATATCAATCACCCAAGGATGGAAAAATTTTATGCTCAAGAAAACCATTTCCGCCCTGTTTGTGGCGTTTCTCATGATAATAGGTGCTTCGGCAGCCGGGTCGATCTTTCCGGCACAGCGTACGGATATCGACGGTGTGACCCGATACGGGTATCTGGATGAAGAAGGGCGTACCGTGCTCTCGTTTTCCTATGCACAGGCCGGGGAATTTGCCGCATGCGGTTTGGCGGCGGTCGAGGATGACAAGTGGCGGACTGCGGTGATCGACCGCGAGGGTCGCGTAGTTGTGGAGTATACCGACGCGCCGGTATCGGTTGAGTTTTCGGACGACGCCATCGCCTATCGCTATGCCGACCACAGCGTGTACTATACGCTGGAGGGGGAAAAAATCGGCTCGTATGCGGGAGCGGTAGGATTTTTTCAGGACGGTCTGCTGTTGTGCAAAAGCCCGGCATCCAACCTGTATACCTATGTCACGCAGGACGGCAGTACCGCTTTTGTGGGCGAATATAAGGACGCGGGCGTTTTTTCGGGCGGACGCGCGTTGGTTTGCACAACGGACGGGCAGTATCTTGCCATTGACACCGAGGGGCAGACGCTGTACACGCTGGAAAGCGGCATCGAGCCGCGCTATATGACCATCTTCGGTGAGGATACCATTGTCCTGTCCAACGGTATGGCCAAGGCGCTGTACTCGCTTTCCAAGAGCGATTATTTGACGGTGTTCAAATACAGCGAGATCAGCGAATTTGATGACGGCGTGGCAATGGTCCGCGAGGGCAACCGATGGGGCATGATCAATACATCCGGCAAGCTGCTGACCGAGCCGACCTATTATTATCTGTCCTATATGGGAGAGGGACTGTATGCCGCCCGCGGTGCGAACGGATCGGCTTCCGCCGTGGACGCCGACGGCAATGTGGCGTATCGCGTGAACAGCTACGTCGGCGGCTTCAGCCAGCTGCGCTATGGTATGTCTTGGCACGGTCAGGCGGATGGAAGCCTGATTTTCTTTAAAAAGAACGGCGGCTATCTTACCAGTCTGGAAAACGCTGAAAATCCGACGTTTTTAACCGAAAATGTTGTGCGTGTAACACAGGATGGCACGCTCAAATATATCAATCTGTCCACCGGAAACACGCTGCTGGAGCAGCCCAAATCCTTTGATCTGGGCGGCGGCCTGACGGCAGAGACCGTGCATTACGAAAAATTTATGGGTTATCGGGCAGATGGAACCGAGCATGGATGGAACGTGGACTTTCCGGAGCTGAACGGCCTTTCCGACACAAAGGTGCAGAAAACAATCAACGATGCGATTCGCGCGTTTTTCCTCAAGGGCCCTCCGATTACCGCGGAGTACGAAGCGCTTGAGGGCAGCTACGGCGCCTCAGTCGAAGGATCCGTGTTGGTCGTTTGGGCCAACTGCATCAGCGGTCAAGGCGCGGGTGCATCGGTATGGAATGACAGTCTGGCCTTTGATTTGAACACGGGGGAACAGTATCAAATCAGCGATTTGTTGGTCAGCGGTTCTCTGGACAGCGTCCGGCAGATGCTGCCAGAGGAGCATGAGATTTATCTGTACAGCTTCCCGCGCATGAGTGCAGAGGGCGTGACTTATTACTATAATGAATACGCAAGCGAAACGCGCCGCGCCTACACGGAAAGCTATCTGCTGACCTTTGCGGAGCTGGGCGACGCGGTGGATACCGAGAGCGCGTGCTATCTGGCGCTCAATACGCCGCTGGTCAAGCCGACAACCACGGTGGCGGGCTTTTTCGATGTAAGCGATAAGCATTGGGCGGCGGAGTATATTCGCAAGGTTGTCGAAGAGAGCCTGATGCAGGGAGCGGACGGCAAATTCCGTCCGGACGAGCAAATCACGCAGGCGGAGGTCTGCGCCACGATTGCGCGCAGGCTGTCGCTGCAAACAGGCGGCGAAAGCATGGATGGAATAGACGAAACGGCATGGTATGCCGAAGAGGTCAGCGCGGTCTGGTCCGCAGGCCTGCTGGATGGGCTGGAGGCGGATTTTGAGCCAAACAGCATGATGACGCGCGCGGATGCGGCGCAGCTGTTCGCCAATGTGCTGGTGCAGCGGGGCGATACGCTGCCGGACGAGCAGACGGTGGAAGAGACGCTTGCCGCGTTTGAGGACGCTGCGTCGATACCGGAGGAGCGCCGTGCCGCCGTTGTGCTGTGCATGCAGAAAGGGCTTGTAAGCGGGTATACCGACGGCTACTTCCGGCCGGAGCGCGGCTTTACCCGCGCGGAATTTGCCAAGCTCTTGACCATGATTTGAGCGGTTTTTTCAGACACGAAACCCTGCCAAACGGGGATTGCGGTCCTTTGATTTGCCGGTATGAGGAGCGCCTGTCAGATGGTGGCGGAAGACATAGATGCGTCGGATGATGACAAATCTGGCTGTTTCCCGTAAAATAACAGTACACAAATGACGAAAATGATGGTAAAATAGGAATAATGAAACCAAAGAGGTGATAGCTGTGAAAAGATTTTTATCCGCCGTGCTGGCGGTTGCCCTGCTTTTGTGCACGCTGCCGGCGGCGTTTGCTGCTTCCGACATCGAAAACCACTGGGCAAAACCATACCTGCTGGAGCTGAATAAGCTTGGGGTGATAAACCCCTCCTCGGAAGGCGAATATACGCCCGATCAGGCGATTCGGCGCTGGGAATTCATGCGCTATATCAATCGCGCCTTCGGCTTTACGGAAAAGGCCACGATCAATTTTTCTGACGTCAGCAGCAGCGCCGTCTATTATGAAACGGTGCAGATTGCGGTCGAGTACGGCTATATCAACGGCGTCAGCGACGATAAGATGGACCCGGAAGGCACGCTGACGCGTGAGCAGGCGGCAACCATTCTCGGTCGTCTGCATAAGTATACGCCGGGCACGGACCTGTCCAATCTCAACAGCTTTTCGGATAAGGAGAAGCTGAGCAATTACAGCAAGTCCTATGTGGCTGAGGCGGTTGCGCTGGGCTATATCAACGGGTACACTGATGGCACCTTCAAGCCGCAGGGCAATATCACCCGCGGCGAAATTGCCAAGATTCTGTATTATTTCCTCGGCTCTTCGCTCAATACCTCGGGCAATTCCTATACCGGAGAGGATCTGAACACCGATACCAAGAATGTGACTATCTCCGCGCCCTGCTCGCTGTCCGACGCCACGATTGAAGGCAATCTGTTCATCACGGAGGGCGTGCTTTCCGGCAGCGTCACGCTGACCAATGTCACGGTTAAGGGCGATATTATCGTCAGCAGCGGCGATGTTACGCTCGACGGCACCTCCGCGCTGCATATGACGGTGTCCAACGCGCTCCCCTTGACGCCGCAGGTGACCTGTATGGGCAACAGCAACATTGGTGAGACCGATGTGCAGACCTCCGCGGCGCTGACCGAATCCAATCTTGCGGCATCGGGCGGCGGGTTTGCCGACCTTGTAGTCACGGGAAGCAATCTGTCGCTGACGCTGGACGCGGCGGTGTGGGATTTGACCACTTCCGGGAAGACCTCGATTCTGACCACGGGCAGCACGTCAATCGGTGAGCTGACTGCAAATGGCGAAACAAGCGTGACCGGCGGCGGCTCGATTCAGTCCGCGGTGATCACGGTGTCCGGCTGTGAGCTGATCATGCAGCCCGATACCTATTCGCTGGGCGGCGGCGTGACCGCAGTCATCGCCGGCCAGTCGGTTTCCTCGTCGACGGGCGTCTCCATCTCCCCGTCCTCCCTGTCAATTGACATCAACAACCAGAATGCGATTGCCCATTCCTATGATTTCACCTTTAATGCGGACAAGAACGATTTGATTCGCATGTCTGTGGACGGTCGGGCACTGGTGCTGGGCACGGATTATAATGTGCTGACCGATAAAAACGGCATCCGGGTTTATAAGACCTATCTGACAACGCTCAGCCCCGGGATACATACCGCCGAGCTGTTGTTCGCGGATAATTCCAAGGCTTCGCTGGGTATTCTGGTCGGCGATTCCGCGCTCAGTGCGGTCAGCCCGTCCCAGATTACATTTGATAAGTATAAAGAGTCCCCCAATTATTCCAATGTAACTGCAACAGTCGTTCTGCCCGCAGGCACGCTGCTGGATTCGATTAAGCTTGGCAGCACGGTGCTGGAGCGCGGCGTGGATTATCTCTATGACTCCTCCACCGGTGTCACCACTTTCCTGCGCGAGGCGCTGGATAAAAAGAGTCTGGGAACATATACCATCACCTTTGTGCCCAACAAGGGTACGACGTTCTCCTGCACGCTGAAGGTTGTGGATACCGCTCCGGTCAACGGCATCTCCCCTGCGGTGCTGGATTTTGATTCCAACGTCAATTCGGCAGGATATCAGGATTTGACCGTAACGCTCAGCACGGCCGATGGCGCAAAGCTGGAGAAAATCACGGCAAACGGGAAAACACTGGAAGAGAATTGGCAGTATAGGCTGGACGGCAATCAGGTTATCATCAGCAAATCCGCAATAGCGGACTTGGGTGCGAACAAGCCGGCGTATGTCAATTTGACATTTGTGATGTCCAACGGACAGAATCCGACGCTGCGGGTCAACTATGTGACAACCTTTGCCTTGACAGCGATGGTAGTGGATGACCTCGGTCTGCCGATTGCGGGTGCGGCCGTTACGTTTGCACCGGAAGACAATGCGTCGGGCAGCGCGGCACAGAGCGCTTCGACCAATGAATACGGCAGTGCGACAGTTTATGTCAAGAGCGGCACCTATAAGATTACCGCAACGCACGAGCGCTTTACGCAGTCGGTTTCGACGACTACAACCGTTTCTAACGCCCGTTCGGTCAGGCTCATAGGTGAAATTCTGGAAACCGTACAGATTGTGGTAACCAATGAGTATGGCGCACCGCTCTCCGGTGCGGTGGTCACCATCGGTGGGCAGAACATTACCACCGGTGCGGATGGTGTAGCTTCGTTCAGCCTCAAGCGCGGCAGCTATATGGCGCAGGTTGCCTGCTCGGGCTATACCACGCAGACGATTGCCCTGTCGGTCAACGGCACGGTACGTGAGCGCGTACAGCTCAAGTAAAGTTTTCCGCATAAATAAGCCGTCCGGCATATGCCGGACGGCTTTTGCTATTTCATTGAGGCAGCTTCGCTCTTGTTGCAGGAGTCCCGCAGGAATTGGATGACATCCCGCCGCGTAATAATGCCACAGAACATACCGCGCCCATCGGTTATGGGTACAAAATTCTGTGCGGATACCAAATCTATCATGTTTTCCATGCGCGCGTCAATGCCGACCGATTGATGTCGGATGCGTCGTGGCACCTCTCCGACGGTCATATGGTCAAGCTGCTCGGATGTGTGGCTCAGCACCAGACGCAAAAAATCGCCCTCGGTGATGGTGCCGATGTAGCGCCCTTTGGGGTCAACAACCGGGATGGCGGTAAAGCCGCTTTGCATGATATTATCGAGTGCCTGCCGCACGGAACAGTCCGCGGATAAGTATGAAACCTCTGCTTTGGGCTTGAGGAAAAAAGAGATGTTCATCGTATGTCCTCCTTGTGGATTCTGTCTTTATTTTACGATGCCGGTTTGGATTGGTCAACTGGTTCTAGTCAATGCTAACAATTTATTAACAATTAAAAATATGCTTCTTGTTTGTTTTGACGGCAAAGAACGGCTTTTGCGAAAAAAGTGAGCAATGGACTTGACGAAAACTCTTTTAACTGCTAAACTGTAAAAGCGGGAAGGGGGAACCTTTCCTTACACGCATTTTACGCAGAAAAGGGGTTTTTACATGAAGAAGAGATTACTCGCCGCATTGATGGCCGGCGCAATGGCCCTGACCATGACCGCCTGCGGCGGCACGAACAACGATACCGGAAACACGGATACGAACGACACGGCCGAAGGCGGTTCTGCCGGCAGCTACAAGGTTGGCATCGTGCAGCTGATGCAGCACGAAGCGCTCGACGCCGCGACGCAGGGTTTTCAGGATAAGCTGAAAGAGCTGGTTGAGGCGGACGGCGGCTCGGTCAAGTTTGACCCGCAGAACGCTTCCGGCGACTCGGCTAACTGCGCGACCATTGTCAACGGCTTTGTTTCTTCCGGTGTGGACCTGATTATGGCGAACGCCACTGCCGCTTTGCAGGCGGCTCAGGCTGCAACAGCGGATATCCCGGTGCTCGGCACCTCGATTTCGGACTACGGCACCGCGCTGGGTATGACTGACTGGACCGGTAAGACCGGCACCAACATTTCGGGCACGACCGACCTTGCGCCGCTCGACGGTCAGGCGGAGATGCTGCAGGAGCTGTTCCCGGATGCGAAGAACGTGGGCCTGCTGTACTGCTCGGCTGAGCCGAACTCCGCTTACCAGATCAACATCATCAAGCCGATTCTGGAAGGCATGGGCTACACCTGCACAGAGTACGCTTTCACCGATACCAATGATGTTGCCTCGGTTGCCCAGAACGCTGCGTCTTCCAGCGATGTCATTTATATCCCGACCGACAACACCGCCGCTTCCTGCACGGAAGCGATTGCAAACGTCGTTCTGCCGGCCAAGGTTCCGGTTGTTGCAGGTGAGCAGGGTATCTGCTCGGGCTGCGGCGTGGCGACTCTGTCGATCGACTACTATGAGCTGGGCCAGATTACCGGCGAAATGGCGTATGACATCCTCGTAAACGGCACCAACCCGGGTGACATGGAAGTGCAGCCCGCGCCGAACTTCACCAAAATGTACAATGCCGCCAACTGCGAGGCGCTTGGCATCACCGTGCCGGACGACTACACCGCAATTGCAGCATAATAAACAATGAACAGACAAAAAAGCGGAAAGGGCTTTCCTTTTCCGCTTTTTTTTGCTATACTACTGTATGTGCTTTCGCACTTTATCAGATGATATTATTTTGGGGGGCATGGAAAAGTGGATTTCTTCTCCAACCTGCTGGCCGCGCTGCCCGGCGCGGTGGCACAAGGCCTGATTTGGGGCTTAATGGCAATCGGTGTGTACATTACCTTTAAGGTGCTCGACTTGGCTGATTTGACCGTGGACGGTACGATGGCCACGGGCGGCGCGGTGTGCATCGTGCTGATGACCAACGGCGTCAACGTCTGGGTGGCGTTGCTGTGCGCGTTCCTTGCGGGTATGCTCGCGGGCTTGATTACCGGTGTGCTGCATACCTTCATGGGTATTCCGGCCATCCTCGCCGGTATTTTGACGCAGCTTGCGCTGTTCTCGATCAACCTGCGCATCATGGGCAAAAAGGCCAACATGGCCATCAACCCGGACAATTTTGACCTGCTGGTATCACTGCGCAACGTCAAAAAGGTGACGCTCGAAAATCCGATTTTTGTCGCGGTGGTGTTCACCATCGTCGTCATAGTGGTGCTGTACTGGTTTTTCGGTACCTCGCTCGGCTGCTCGATTCGCGCGACCGGCGCAAACCCGAATATGAGCCGCGCGCAGGGCATCAATGTCAACTTTAACAAGGTACTCGGCCTGATGCTTTCCAACGGTATCGTTGCGCTGTCGAGCGCATTGTACTGCCAGTATCAGGGCTTTGCCGACGTTAACGCGGGCCGCGGCGCTATCGTCATCGGTTTGGCGGCGGTCATCATCGGCGAAGTGCTGTTCAGCCGGATTTTCCGCAACTTTGCGCTCAAGCTGCTGTCGGTCGCACTGGGCGCGGTGATTTACTACATTGTGATTCAGTTTGTGCTTACGCTCGGTCTGGACACCAACGATCTCAAATTGATTACCGCGGCAGTTGTGGCCATCTTCCTTGCCATTCCCTACTGGAAGGGCAAGTATTTCAAGGGCGCGGGCAAGGCAATTGCCAAGGCCGGCGCGCAAGCGAAGGGAGGCGAGGACAATGCTTGAACTGAAAGGCATTTATAAGACGTTCAACGCGGGCACAGTCAACGAAAAGCGCGCGATTGACGGTCTAGACCTGACGCTGGAAAACGGCGATTTTGTCACGGTGATCGGCGGCAACGGCGCGGGCAAGTCCACTACGCTGAACCTGATTGCAGGTGTGTATCCGGTGGACGCCGGACTGATTCGACTCAACGGCTTCAACTTGACCGGTCTGCCCGAGCACAAGCGCGCACGCTTTCTCGGCCGCGTGTTTCAGGACCCCATGATGGGTACGGCGGCGACCATGGGCATTGAGGAAAACTTGGCACTCGCCTATCGCCGCGGCAAGCGGCGCGGGCTGAGCTATGGCATCACCAACGAGGAGCGCAAGATTTATCGGGAAAAGCTCGCAACACTCGGCCTTGGTCTGGAGGACCGCATGACCAGCAAGGTTGGCCTGTTGTCCGGCGGTCAGCGGCAGGCGCTGACGCTGCTGATGGCGACGCTCCAGAAGCCCGATCTGCTGCTGCTCGACGAGCATACCGCCGCGCTTGACCCCAAGACGGCCGACAAGGTGCTGCAGCTGACCGAGGAAATTGTCGCGCGCGACAATCTGACCACGCTCATGGTCACACACAATATGAAAAACGCCATTCAGTACGGCAACCGCCTGATTATGATGGATGCGGGCCGCGTGGTGGTGGATATCCGCGGCGAGGAGAAGAAAAACCTCACCGTGCGTGAGCTGCTTGAGAAGTTCAACATCGAAAGCGACCGCATGCTGCTCAGCGAATAATCACGCGCGCAGGTGCACGATGTCGACAGCAAAAGACTGCTGAAAAACACGGTTTTTCGGCAGTCTTTTTTTACTTGGCAGCAGCGCAGAAAAAATTATAAAAAAACTCTTGACATATTGGTTAGCATATGCTAACTTATATACAGGTTAGCCGAGGCTTACTGATAGGCAGACCGACCGAAACCGTCCTCGCGGAACGGGACGGCACCGGTATCACATACAAAGCTTCCTCTGCATTTTGCGCATCATCCGAACAGAAACGACTGGTAAATGGGTGCGGCCGTATGGCTAACCGCGGCCGCGCTCACCGGTCGGGAAAAAGCAGAGGACACAGGAGGGGCGTTTGCACATGGATCATCAGCTCGATTACCTGCTGGCGGCATATTGCTCGCCAACGCTTGCGGGAATCAAGACGGCAAGTCTGGTCTCCTTCGACCGTATGCAGTATCCTAATCTGCCGCAGCAGCTACATATCTATCAGACGGCATTTGCAGCGCGCGGAATCCGGTTTGAAGTGCTTTGCGCCTGCCGCGGACGTTTTCTGCTGCTGGTGTATCACAGGGAGCAGCTGGAACAGCGTATGACGGATGCACGGGTGCAGCGGGTGCTGACAAAGTTCGGCTATCCGGTCGATGCGCCACTGGAAACTCTGCTGGATGGCCTGCGATGCCGTATCGCCGCACAGCCGGGATTTCCGCACGAAATCGGGCTGTTTCTGGGATATCCAATCGAGGATGTCATGGGCTTTATCCGTAACGAGGGTCGCGGCTGTAAGTTGTGCGGCTATTGGAAGGTCTACGGCGACGCAGAGGCCGCAACCCGTTTGTTTGACCGCTTATCGCGGGTATGCCATGCGGTGAAAACGCGTGTTGAGCAGGGAGAAACCCTGCTGGAAGTGTTTGCCGCGGCATAAAGCGTTTATCTTTTATCATTATTATCTACTTTAGGAGGTTTGAACCATATGAGCAAGGCAGCAGTAATTTTCTGGAGCCAGACCGGCAACACCGAGCAGATGGCAAACGCCATTGCGGATGGCATCCGCGCGGGCGGAATGGAGTGCAATTTGATGAATGTAGCGGAGGTGAATGCTGCCGACGCTGCAAAGTACGATAAACTGGCGCTTGGCTGCCCAGCAATGGGCGCAGAAGTGCTGGAAGAGGCGGAATTTGACCCGTTCTTCGCCGAGCTGGAAAGCAAGCTGGGCGGTCATAAGGTGGCGCTGTTCGGCTCATACGGCTGGGGCGACGGCCAGTGGATGCGCGACTGGGTACAGCGCGCAAACGACGCCAACGCCAACATCTATACCGACGAGGGACTGATGGCGCATGAGACACCCGACGAGGCCATGCTTGAGCAGTGCCGTGAGTTCGGCAAGGGATTTGCCGCCTATTAAACCCGACCCTATCCTGCGCGCCTTGCGTGCCATTTGATAAATTTTCTGCAAATTATGCAGAAAATCATCAAAACGCGCGACATGTGCGTGCGTTTTGATACAAGGAATCAATGTTGTGTGCCGCTTGCGGCGCGCAATCATTGATTGTTGGATTTGTCCGCGCCTTGCGCGGCAAATCCCTCTCGTTTGAAGCTGTACGCTTCAAACGAAATCACTCCGGTCATACCCGCCGCGACGGCGACGGTTATGATACAAATATCCTTTCTTGTCCCGGGGGAAACCCCAAAGGGGATACCGCATGGTATCCTGTAACATGAGCCTGCGGCTGTCAGGAACAACGGCCGCAGGCTTCCTCCTTGTTGGAGGAAAAGGAAAAATTAGCTTATGCTAACTGTGGGCCATTGGTTAGTTTTGACAAACTTCCCAACTGCCGCTTGACAATTCGAGTTAGCAGTGGTAAACTGCAAATGAAATAAGAGTTAGAAGATGCTAACTTGCATCTTTGAAAATATGAAACGCATCAGGAAGGAGAGGATCGTTATTATGCCGCTGACTTTGGCAGATACCGGCGTAGCGACCACCATTAAGGCGATACGAGGAAAGGACCAGACCAGACGGTTCCTGCAAAACCTCGGCTTTGTCGAGGGAGCGTCGATTTCGGTCGTTTCCTCGCTGGCGGGCAATCTTATTGTGTCGGTGAAAGATACGCGCGTTGCAATCTCGCAGCAGATGGCCTCGCGCATTCTGGTGTAAGGGGGGAAAAGCAATGAGCAATCTAAGAAACACACCCTGTGGAAAAACGGTGACTGTGCGCCGTGTTGAGGGCGAGGGCGCAACCCGCCGCCGCATCATGGATATGGGCATCACGCGCGGCGCAGAGGTGTTCGTGCGCAAGGTCGCGCCGCTGGGCGACCCGATTGAAGTGACCGTGCGCGGCTATGAGCTTTCGCTGCGCAAGGCGGACGCGGAAAAAATTTTAGTGGAATAAATCTTTTTTTACATAGAAGTTAGCGAAGGCTAATTCGAGAAAGGGGCAACAACATGTCGATTCGTTTGGCGCTTGCCGGCAATCCGAACTGCGGCAAGACCACGATGTTCAACGACCTGACCGGCTCGACGCAATATGTCGGCAACTGGCCGGGTGTCACCGTGGAAAAAAAAGAGGGCCGATACAAGGCGGATAAGCAGGTCTCCATCACCGACCTGCCGGGCATTTACTCGCTTTCCCCATATACGCTTGAGGAGGTCATCACCCGCGATTATCTGGTGGGTGAAAAGCCGGACGCCATTCTCAATCTGGTGGACGCGGCCAATATCGAGCGCAACCTGTATCTGACCACACAGCTGCTGGAAATGGGAATTCCAGTGGTTGTGGCGCTCAATATGATGGATATTGTCGCCAAGCGCGGCGATGTGATTGATACGGAAAAGCTGTCCGCGGGACTGGGCGCGCCTGTGGTGGAAACCACCGCGCTCAAGGGAAAGGGCACCAAGGATCTGATCGAGACGGCGAAACGTACCGTGGCCGCCGGTGCGAAACCCGCAGCACCTGCGTTCTCCGATACCATTGAGCAGGCAATCAGCCAGATTGCAGCGCTCATAGCGGATGTGACCGAGGAGGACCAGCGCCGCTGGTTCGCGGTCAAACTGTTCGAGCGCGACGAAAAGGTACTGGATCGTTTCCATTTCGGCAAAGACACGGTGGAAAAGCTGGAAAGTATCATCACCGCGGTGGAGGATGCGTTGGATGACGACGCGGAATCCATCATCACGGACGCACGCTATCAGTACATCGCGCAAGTCGTGAAGTCCTGTGTCAAAAAGAAGAAAAGCGGCATGACGGCGTCTGACAAGATTGACCGCATCGTGACCAACCGCATCCTTGCGCTGCCGATTTTCGCGCTGGTGATGTTTGTTGTCTATTATGTTTCGGTCACCACGGTCGGCACAGCGCTGACCGACTGGGCCAATGACGGCGTGTTCGGTGACGGCTGGCATCTGTTTGGCATTGGCAGCGGCGCATATGAAGAAGCCGACGCAGCCTATCAGGACGATGTAATCCGCCGGGATGCGTGGCTCGGGGCGGCCGAGCGTGAAGGGGTGGATGTTTCCACACTGACAGCGCTGCTGGCAGCCGAGGAGGGGGATACCGCCGCCATTGAGCAGGCGGGCGCAGCGCTCACAGCCAATGCGGCGCAGGTTGTAGGAACCGCCGAATTTAAGGATGAGAACACCGGCAAAGTCATTACCGAGCAGGTGGACTTTGCGGCATTTCAAGGAACACTGACGGCGCAAAAGGCAGACCCGGCGGATTATGGCATCTGGGTACCGGGTATTCCGGTGCTCATTGGCGGCGCTCTGAGCGGTCTTGGTATCGCGGACTGGCTGTACAGCCTGATTATGGACGGCATTGTGGCCGGTGTCGGCGCGGTACTGGGTTTTGTGCCGCAGATTCTGGTGCTGTTCCTGTTCCTTGCCATTTTGGAGGACTGCGGCTATATGGCGCGCGTGGCCTTCATCATGGACCGTATTTTCCGAAAGTTTGGCCTGTCGGGCAAGAGCTTTATCCCGATGCTGATTGGCACGGGCTGCGGCGTGCCGGGTATCATGGCCTCGCGCACGATTGAGCAGGAGCGCGACCGCCGTATGACCATTATGACCACGACCTTCATTCCGTGCAGCGCGAAGCTGCCGATAATCGCTCTGATTGCGGGCGCGATTTTTGACAACGCGGGCTGGGTGGCCTTCTCGGCCTATTTTATCGGTGTGATGGCGATTATCCTGTCCGGTATCATGCTCAAGAAGTTTAAGATGTTCGCGGGCGAACCGGCGCCGTTTGTCATGGAACTGCCGAGCTACCACACCCCGACGGCGGGCAATGTGCTCCGTTCGATGGGAGAGCGCGGCTGGTCGTTTATTAAGAAGGCCGGCACGGTCATTCTGCTCAGCACGGTCGTACTGTGGTTTTTGCAGACATATGGTTGGGAAAACGGCGCGTTCGGCGCGGTTTCCGATATCAATAACAGTGCGCTTGCCGCCATCGGCAGTGCGATTGCGCCGCTGTTCGCGCCGCTCGGCTGGGGCACATGGCAGAGCTCGGTCGCGTCGGTCACCGGTCTGATTGCCAAGGAAAATGTAGTCGCTACCTTCGGTCAGATTTACGGCTTTGCCGAGGTGGCGGAGGACGGCGCGGAGATTTGGGGCCTGCTCGCGGCTTCCTTCACCACGGTCAGCGCGTTCTCGTTTATGTGCTTTAACCTGCTTTGCGCGCCGTGCTTTGCGGCGATGGGCGCTATCAAGCGCGAGATGAACAACGCCAAGTGGACGGTGTTTGCCATTGGTTATATGTGCGTGTTTGCGTACTGCGTGGCATTGATGGTCTATCAGTTCGGCGGCCTGCTCACCGGTGAGGTCACGTTCGGCCCCGGTACGGTGGCGGCGGTTCTGGTGCTTGCGCTGATGGCTTATCTGCTGCTTCGCAAGCCGGCAGCGGCGGATGACACAGCGAACCTGCGTCGCATGAGCGTGCAGGCAAACAGCTGATTTGGGGCTTGCCCGCAGAGAAATTCTGCTTTACAATGAATACAAAGGAGGCGAAACAGATGTCAACCTTGATCGTAGGTCTGTTGGTGGCGCTGCTGGTATTTTTCGCCGCGCGGTCGGTGGTACGCCAGTCCAAGACAGGCGGCTGCAGCGGCTGCGGCGGTGGCTGCGCAGGCTGCAGCGGCAGCTGCGGCTGTCATACCGCTACGCCTCCCGACGAGGAGAAATAATAAGGATAGTATCGGCCGTCCGGCGCGCAATGCGTCGGACGGCTTTCGTATGTGCCTGAAAGCGTCACGGATGAGCAGAGCGCGGCATAGACTGGGGGGAAAGGTGGTTTTTCTATGGTGATCCATGTTGTTCAGCCGGGGGATTCGCTGTACCGTATCGCCCAGATGTACCATGCGCCGCTGCAGCTGCTGATTCAGCAGAATGAGCTGCATGAGCCGTACCGATTAACGCCCGGGCAGACGATTGTTGTGCCGCAGCCGATGCAGGTGCATACCGTTCGGCAAGGAGAGACGCTTTCCGGCATCGCCGCGCAGCACGACACAACCGTACTGGCACTGCTGCAAAACAACCCGCAGCTGGGCGGCGGTGATCGTATCTGGCCGGGGCAGACACTGGTGGTTTCCTATGGGGCAAAGCTGGGGATGTTTGCCGTCAACGGCTATGCGTATCCCAATATCGACCAGCGGATTTTGCGCAAAACGCTGCCGTATTTGACGTACTTATCGGTGTTTTCCTATGGATTTGACAGTCTGGGCCGTATTCTGCCGCAGAATGCGGAAACGCTCACGCGCATGGCGCGGCAATACGGGGTACTGCCGCTGCTGGTGCTGACAACGCTGGGTGAGGACGGTCAGTTTTCGAGTGAGCGGGCACAGCAGCTGCTGCGCGACCCGGTCGCACGCGGCGCGTTGATTGAGAATTTGGCGCAAACCATTGCGGCGCAGGGCTTCGCGGGCGTGGACATTGACTTTGAGTACATTCCGTCCGAGGACGCGGCGGCCTATGCCGACTTTGTCCGTGCGGTGCGTGCGCGGCTGGAGCCGTCCGGGCTGACGGTCATGGTTGCGCTTGCACCCAAGACCTCGGCCGACCAACCGGGGCTGCTGTACGAGTCGCATAACTATGCCGCACTCGGCGGGGCGGCGGACGATGCACTTATTATGACATATGAATGGGGCTATGCCCTCTCCGAGCCGATGGCGGTGGCGCCCATCAACAAGGTCGAGCAGGTGGTACGTTTTGCGGTGTCGCAGATTCCGCCGGAAAAGATTTTCATGGGTATCCCCAACTACGGCTATGACTGGACGCTGCCCTATATCAAAGGCCAGAGCCGCGCGCGCAGTCTGGGCAACGTGCAGGCGGTGGAGCAGGCGGTGCAGGCGGGCGCGCCCATCCGGTTTGATGCGGAGGCGCAGTCGCCGCACTACAATTACTGGCGGGAGCGATCGGAGCACGAAGTCTGGTTTGAGGATGCGCGCTCCATTCGTGCCAAGCTGGCGCTGGCGGGCGAATACCGGCTGCGCGGCGTGAGCGTGTGGAACATCATGCGGTATTTTCCGCAGCTGTGGCTTGTGCTCAATCAGCTGTACGATATTGAAAAGCTGGCATAAAAGACGGAAAACCGACCGGAAAATCCCTTTTTCGGTCGGTTTCTGCTGTTTTTAGGGCTTTTCTGCAAGCATTTCCATTGCAAAACGGTTACAAAGCACGCTATACTCTGGTACATGGTGCAAAGAGCACCAGAAACAGCAAGGAAAAACCAAGGAGGTAGCAAATCATGCAGCTGAAGAAAATCCTACCGCTGGCACTGGCGGCGGTAATGACGACCACTACGGCAGCGGGGGCGGCAAACCTGTCCCAGGAGATAGAAGCCCGTAAGTCCCATGTGTATACTTATGCGTATGAATCCGGCATCCGTCAGCATCTGCTGGAAAAGTATTACGCATTCCTCTGCGGCCAATTCCCAGGAAATCGGCCGGAGCAGAAGCCGGAGGAAACGCCCGAGGAAACCCCGGATATCGAGCAGCCGGAACAGGTTCCGGAAGAGGAGCAGCCCGAGCAGATCCCGGATATCGAGCAGCCCGAGCAGACCCCGGAAGAGGAACAGCCCGAGCAGGCCCCGGATATCGAGCAGCCCGAGCAGACCCCGGACAACACACCGCAGCTGCCGGATGATAACCGCCCCGAGCAGACTCCGGAGCAAACCCCGGAACAGACTCCGGAAGAGGACACAGATTCATCGCAGGGGGATTACGCTTCTCAGGTGGTGGCACTGGTCAATGCTGAACGTGCGAAATACGGCTTGTCCGCACTTAAGGTGGACAGCCGCGTACAGCGGGCCGCGCAGGTGCGCGCTGCGGAAACCGTGCAGTCGTTCTCTCACACACGACCGAACGGCTCTTCTTTCTCCACCGCATTGACTGAGGCGGGCGTGTCCTACACCCGTTCGGGTGAGAACATCGCTTACGGTCAGTCCACACCGCAGCAGGTAGTGCAGGCGTGGATGAACTCGTCCGGACATCGCGCGAATATTTTGAACGAGAGCTTTACGACCATCGGCGTTGGCTATACGGTGTCGGGCGGCACAGCGTATTGGACGCAGCTGTTTACAGCATAATTGATTTGAGGAAATAAAAAGGACGCGCAAAGCGCGTCCTTTTTCGCATATCTATTCAAAATTCAGCAGTAAATCTCCATTTTCCGATGCCGCACCTGCGATAACGCGCAGCAAAAATTCCCCGTAGGCACCCAGCGTGTCCACAAGCAGCTCCGCATGCCGCAAGGTCAGCCGCGTGGGCGGACAGGCGCACAGCTGGTCATACAGCGCATCCAGCGTGTAGGCGTAGTCCGCAGAAAAGTCAAATGTGCGCGCCAGATTCTCGTGTACCTGCGCGCGGGTACAAAAGCCTTCTGCATCCAAAAGCAATTCTCGCATGTGAGCTTGCCCTCCTTTGAAAATTGGATAGTAGAGACTGCGTCAGGTTGCGTTCGGATAGAACAGGAGATACAGCTTGTGATAAAATTCCTGCCCGCGGCTTCCTTCGATGTCGCGCAGCTCGCCGTTTACAAAGATATAGCCGTCTGCGTTTACACCGATAGAATTACCGTTTTCAAAGGTCACAGTTAACAGGTTTCCCGTCAACTTCTGTTTGCCGGGTTTAAACAGGTTGGGATATTGCGTATAAGTATAGCCGGACAGCAGCTCGGTGATGGCAGCAAGCTGTTCCGGATCGGTCACAGTCTGTATCTCGGTCTGGTTTTCCGTAAGCGTCACCGCGGTTTGTGTGGTCTTGCCCGTAATGTCCGCATAGGACTGATGGTAAAATTTGATATACATCATACGCCCGGCGAGAAACAACAAAATCAGCAGCAGCGTGCTGCAAATGGCAAATCCGAGCGCCATAGATTTTCGCATAGGTTCCGGCTCCTTTGTCGGTAGGGGTCAATAGTTTTACAATATTAGCATAGCGCAAAATAGGAGGGTTGTCAATTTTCAAAGTGTAAACAAAGTATGACTTGACAATTGTATTCTACTATTGTAGAATGTAGTCACAGAAGAAATTTTACATTTGTAGAAAAGGAGGGGACAAGATGGAGAAAAGCAAACGTCTGCCGGATGCCGAGTTGGAAGTGATGCAGGCGGTCTGGTCGCTGGAGGCGCCGGTGACCGCAGCGGAGGTGCAGCGCAAAGTGCCCAGCGACTGGAAGACGACAAGCGTGCTGACCTTTCTCTCGCGCTTGTGCGACAAAGGATTCCTTTCGTGCGAGAAAGAGGGGCGACAGAACCAGTACACGCCGTGCGTGACGCAGGAGGAATATCTGCAACGCGAAAGCCGCAGCTTTGTCGAGCGCGTGTGCGGCGGGTCGGTGAAAAATCTGGTGGCAAGCCTGTCGGACGCGGGCGCGTTGACCGCGCACGATATCGATGAACTGCGCGCCTTTCTCGACGCGCAGGGACGGTAAGGATAGGAGGGGTAGGATATGTTACGCTTTGCATGGAGTGATTTGCTGAACAACCTCATGCAGATTGGCCTGACGGTATCGGCGGTGGCGCTGGCGCTGTTTTTGCTGCGCAAAGCGCTCAACAAGCGATATCCCGCGCGCGCGATGTGTCTGGTGTGGGCGGTGCTCGCGCTGCGGCTGCTGATTCCCGTGCAGCTGACGCTGCCCGACCCGCCGGTGCAGGTCACGCCGCGCACGACGTATCTGACGCGCACCGACTTCACACCCGAACGACTGGAAGAGGCCGGACTGCCTGTTTTGGAGCAGGATGGGGTCATCACGACCGAGCGTTGGGTGACAGAGCAGCAGGTGCGCACGCTCAGCCCGTATGATGAACCGTCGATGATCTCGTTGGATTTAGGTCGTGTGCTGGGGGTGGCATGGCTGGTCGGCCTGCTGGCCTTTGCCGGCTGGCAGCTATACCACTATCTGACGTTCTGCCATGTGTTGATAAAAAGCAGCCATCCGGCCGAGCGCGACACGCTGCTGGCCGTGTTCGAGGCGCAGAAGCGCGCGCTCGGCATCCGGCGGACTATCCCGCTGCGGGTCACATCCGCGGCTGATTGCCCGATGCTGGCGGGATTTGTGCAGCCCGCACTCTATCTGCCGGATGAAGCGTTGTCCCAGCAGGACGCAGCGTTCATTTTTCGGCATGAGCTGACGCACTACAAGCGGGGCGATCTGTGGCTCAAGCTGGCGCTGGTCGCGGTGCGGGCGGTGCACTGGTTCAATCCGCTGGTGCATCTGATGGCGCGTCTCGCGCAGGAGGATATCGAGCTGGCCTGTGACGACGCGGTCGTGCGCGGCATGGACGTGGATGCGCGCCGCGCCTACGGAGAGACCATCCTGCGCGCGGTAGAGGCGCAGATGAAAAAGCGCGCGCTGGTGTCGTGCTTTGCCGGAGATAAGGAGACGCTGATGAGACGGTTTGAGGGATTGTTTGATAACAATGTCAAAAGGCGTGGTATGGCGCTGGTTGTTGCGGCGGCGGTGCTGGTCGGCACGCTGGGGTGCGCGTTTTCGGTAGGGGAAAGCGGGGAGAAGCTGACCGAGGAGACGCGGCGCACGCTTGTCGAGCAGTGGGCGCAGCACACGGAAAACCTCGGCTATATGGTGAAACTGGATGGCGAGGACACCTATGTGTTGTACAACGCCGAGTTGGAGAACCTGCCGGACGAGGCCGCGCCCTATCGCATGGGTGAAAAGCTGGTCTTTGAGCAGGGTGTGGACGGCTGGCAGGTCGCAAAGGCTGAGCCGGTGGCGCCGAACGGCGTGACCTCGCTTGACGAGTTCCGTCTTCTGTACGAAAACGACCTCGGCCTGCCCGACCCGATTTCGGGCGGCGACATGGCGCTCACCGAAGCGCAGCAGCAAAAGTGGAGTAACCCGGTTGACGCGGCGGCCGATCTGCTGCACCTGCAAATTGGAGGCGTGATCAGCAATCCGTCCTCCGACGATGGGCTGGGAGACGATATTGTGAATGTGGCAGTCGAGTTTCCCGACCACAGCGAGGTGACCATTACGATGGTCAGCCAGTTCGGCGCGGGCTGGCTGCCGCAGGATTTCACCTATGACGGCGGTAAAAACGAGCGCACCGCCGCCGACCTCGCGGGGCAGTACGCGCGCGGCGTGATGCACAAGAGCGGACAGTTCATCTATCCCATCCTGTCTGCGCAGATGCAGCAAGCGTTCCGCAGCGAAAGGCAGATGGAAAGCTATTTTAACTGGAAGTACGGCGGCTCGTCGCCGTCTTACAGTAACTATGCGCTGGTGCCGACCGATGACGCGGACAGCTATCTTGCCGTGTTTCAGATGTACGGCGGCGGTGTAGAGGACATACGCAGCGCATATCTGATACGCACCGCGCAGGAGGACGGTCGTCGGGTGATTGAGCGTGTTGCCGAGGCAGAGAACAGCGATTATACAAAGAGTGAATTATTCAAATTATATTACGTTTCGGGATTGGATTGGCCGACCATCTCCGCAGGCGCGCAGAGCTTCAACGGCGCGTCGCTCGACACACTGACGCGTGTGCACGACGCAGCCGAGACCGTGTTCAGCTACTTTGGTGAGCAGGTGGAGCATATCGAGGGAAATGCGCACCTTTATACGATGGAAAGCTGGTTTACGAGCGAAGTCATTTCCGAGGGCGATACCGAAGCGGTTGTGCGACTGAACTTTACAGATAACAGCCCGTCGGTCGATGTGCAGATGCGCAAAAACGGCGACTACTGGCTGCCGGTCGGGCTGGCGAGGCAGTTTGCCGAGGGCTTTTCCGCTACGGTGAACGGCGAAGCCCTGCCGGTCGGTTCGGACGTGCAGCAGGCTGTGCAGAATGCGGCGGGTGAAGTACCGCTGCTTGCGGCAGGCGATCGGATTGAGCTGCTGTTCGACCCCGCCCCGGAGGGTGCGGTGACGGTCGAGGACGCGATCATCCGCGCGGACGGCACGCTGCAATACGACGACAAAATGACCGAGCGCAGCACGTTCTCCTATACGGGCAGCGCAGCCAGCATGACGTACACCTATCCAGTTGAGCGCCTGATGGTGCAAGAAGCCCTGTCCTCGGCACCGGATATGACCATGTATCGCGGCGTGACGCTGACCTACACGGCAAACGGCACGGACTATACTGTCGCGTTCGCCTACCGGCTGGCAAACGGGGACGTGTCAAATACGGATGACACCATCCATTCGACCGAATACCACAATGACACCTACGGCTACACGCTGACGCTGCCCGACTGCTTTGTAGAGCAAGGCTATGTCAAGGAAAATGACGATAGGGTGCAGTTTGGCCTGCAAAACGCGCTGCCGGGCTACACGGACAGCCCGACCGACGGCGGCGCGGTGATGACGCTGCAAGTGCAAGCGACCGCGGCACTCAAGGCGCAGTTTGGTGAGGACTGGGAAGCGGAGTATCCCATACCGTGCAAGCAGCTCACCGAGTGGGATGGATTGACCTATTATCTGGCGTTTGCGTCCGACGTGCAGTATGACCCATCGGATGCAGCCATCACGGCGGTCTATACCGAAATGTATCAGGCGGCGCAGGCGATGGACAGCAGTTCAATCTCGTTTGACGGACAAAGCGACGCGCAGGCGGGCCGCGCGCGGCAGCAGGTGCTGCACGATCTGGCGATGCAGTACGGCTATACGTTAATACGCAGAGATGGCTCTGCGATTGACGCTGTGACGGTCGAGCCGAATGTAACCGACGGATCGTGCCTGCTGACTGTGCGCTATGTCAGCCGCGAGGGAAATCATTTCTTCACCACGGCCCAGCGGCTGTGGTATGAGGGGATCGACTCTATCAGGCCCACGCGTACCGAAACGCTGGTCGATACTTCGGACGGTGTGCGCTCGCGCGCAGACTTCCTGCTGGCTTTCCCGCAGGAGCAGGGCATTCCGGAACTGGATCGCACCGGCATTAACGCATTGCTTGCAGAGCCTACGCTCCACCCCGCACAGGATGCGGAACGGGTGCTCGGCCTGTCGGGCGGCACGGCGGAGGATATCGTCATACACCCAATCAAAAAACGATATACCTTTACATACCGCTGGCCGGATGGCACGGTGGACTTCATCATGCAGGGGGTCACGCTGGGCGGCGCGGAGCAGCCAATCTATCTGCCGGTGGCGTTTGACGGCATAGGATGGTTTGCCGATCCGTATACGTACATGATGTGCAAGGAGAGCGGTGACTTCTCATTGTGTACAGTGGAAGCACTGGTATGGTATCTGGCGCAGAGCGACGGTGCAACCACCGAGGGTATTCTGGCCGAAATGGGCAAACGCTGGCAGCAGGATGCGGACGCGGTTGAGCAGGCAATGGAGAGCGCAGATGCGGCTGTGCAGACGCTCTGGCAGCAGCACAAGGCGGCAAACCCGGATATCTTCGGTGCGCGGTTTTCGGAGGAGGAGATCGAGGCGGCCTGTCAGACCGTGCGCGATTATGCCGCAGCGCATGGCTTTTCGGTAGATAACCTGCATTATGACGCGTCCAGCGAATATAGCTGGTCGCAAGACATGATGAAAAGCGGTGTTTTGCAGGACAATGTGCGGGACGACGGCCTGACAATCGATAACGTGATTACGGTCATTGGCGACGCACGGTTTAGCGATGAAGCGTGGCGCGACACGGCTGAAGGATGGTCGTTTACCCTGTACCGCAGCACGGACGGCAAATGGGTGCTTGAGGACGGTGCATACGGCTATTAAGGCAACACCGCACAATTGCATCTTCGATGCTTTGCGGAAATTTTGTGCCCATATTTTGTTGTGGTTTCTTGCAATACATCAAGTATTGCAAGAAACCATGCCGCATCTGGGCGCAAAATTGACACGCAAATCCTTCTTGCTGAATGATGCGGTATTGCTTTAAGACCGGCACGGATTTTGTTGAAAAATTTCGGATAAACAAGGGTTGACAGCGGCGCTCTGCCATGATAAGATGATGCCAAACAAAGGGGAGTAGTCGGCGCGGCCCGCCGCGCGGCATCGCCAACAAGCATGACGGAGCGTTTGATTCCGTTCTGGCTGTTGCCTGAAATGACCAGACCTGCGTTTTCCTTTTCTGAGGAAAACGCAGGTCTGTTTTTTATCTAAGAGGTATTTATACCCCTTAGATAGAACAATCAGTTCTGCAAAAGCTGATTGTTGATACCCCCGGACGCCGCCCGAGGCGGCTGGGTCGTGGGGTCAAAGGACAGGCGCATGCCCTGCCTTTTGACGGATTACATCAACGCTGCGCGTTATATTGGGAGGGAACGGTATGGAATTTTTATACGAAGGGTTGCTGTCGGTGACGTGGCAGCAAGCGGTGATGTACGGTGTCGGCGGTCTGCTGATTTGGCTGGCGATCCAGAAGCAGTATGAGCCTGCGCTGCTGCTGCCGATGGGCTTCGGCGCGATACTGGTCAACCTGCCGATGTCGGGCGTTATTGACCAGATGACGCAGGGTGTCGGCAAGACGCATGGCATCATCCAATGGCTGTTTGAAAGCGGTATCGAAGTGAGTGAAGCGTTCCCGCTGCTGCTGTTCATCGGCATCGGTGCGATGATTGACTTTGGCCCGCTGCTGGCAAACCCCAAGCTGTTCCTGTTTGGTGCGGCGGCGCAGATCGGCATCTTTTTGACCATCATCGCGGCGGCGGCATTCGGTTTTGCCATCATTGACGCGGCATCCATCGGTATCATCGGCGCGGCGGACGGGCCGACATCCCTGCTGGTTTCGCAGGTGCTCGGCTCGAAATACGTCGGCGCGATTGCGGTCGCGGCGTACAGTTATATGGCGCTCGTGCCCATCATCCAGCCGTTTGCCATCAAGCTGGTGACAACCAAAAAAGAGCGCGCGATGAAGATGCCGTATGCCGCGGGTGAGGTCAGCCGCCGCACGCGCATCCTGTTCCCGATTGTGGTGTCGATCGTGGCCGGGCTGGTTGCGCCCGCGTCGGTGTCACTTGTTGGTTTCCTGATGTTCGGCAATCTGATTCGTGAGTGCGGAGTGCTGGAAAGCCTGTCCAAAACCGCGCAGCACGAGCTTGCCAACCTGATTACGCTCCTGCTCGGTATTACAATTTCGTTCTCCATGCGCGCCGAGCAGTTTGTCACGGTGGATACGCTCATCATCCTATGCCTTGGGCTGGTTGCGTTTGTGCTGGACTCGATTGGCGGTGTGCTGTTTGCAAAGGTGCTCAACTTGTTCTGCAAAAATAAGGTTAATCCTATGATTGGCGCGGCAGGCATTTCGGCGTTCCCAATGAGCGCGCGCGTGATTGAAAAGTTGGGTGTGGAAGCGGATAAGACCAATCACTTGCTGATGCACGCGGTAGGCGCGAATGTCGCCGGACAGATAGCGTCGGTTGTAGCGGGCGGCGTGATTCTCGGATTCTTTATGTGAGAAGGAGGCGCTGGATATGAATGAATCGGTACGGATGGCAATTTTGCTGCTCGGTCAGGGTATGGCAGGTATTTTCACTGTGTTGGCCGTGATCGCGCTGATTGTGGCGATGCTCGGCCGACTGGACAAAAATCGGCAGAAGTAAAAAAGACTTGCAAACCCCGTTTGTTTCTGGTATAGTAATAAGGTAAACCGAACAAACGGGGTTGTAGCTCAGCTGGTCAGAGCGTTCGCCTCACACGCGAGAGGTCGTGGGTTCGAGCCCCGCCAACCCCACCACAACACGATAATCCGAACCTAGCGCCGGTTGGCGATGGGTTCGGATTTGTTATTTATCTCAAAAACATCGCGATATACCCAAAATGGCACTTTACCTGCTTGTTGCAGATAAGGCGCCGGTTTTTTATGTATCGGTATGCTGTTGTTTTCGTTTTTCAAGCGCTGTCTGCCCTTTTCGGACTTCAAAATAGGCTTGACTCTTCGGACGAGGCAGCGGGCTGCTGTCCCAGTCGATGACAATATGGATATCAAAGGCTATGGAAAATCGTATTTACCGATTTTCCATAGCCTTTGATTTTTATGATTTGCTTTTTCATCCCAGCTTCGGAGGATTAGGATGGAATGTTAAAATAAATTAGCTATAGCTTAAAATGCCCTCTTTTACCCAACCCATATTATATAACATCTGCGCCAGTTGGCCGCGCGTCAAAATGCCATATGGGTCAAAAGTGCCATTCCCGTCCACGCCGCTGATCATTCCCAAGTTATAAGCACGGCAAATTGCCTCTTCACAAGCATCAACGGTTTTTTCTTTGACAGTGCGATTGTCGGGCCTTCCGCCAACAGTGGGAGCATTGGTATGCAGAATGTTAGCCATCTGTTCCCAATTTTCGTCAATCCATCGCCGGATTGCAGAAGCGTCAGGTAATTCATCAATAGAGGAGATATAATTGATATTTTTACCGGCAGCCAAGCTGGCACGCCAGTTGTCGTAAACGGCGCGCCACATGGAGCCAAGGGAGCCATCAGAGGAGATGCTGTACATCAATCCGCCTGCGCCTGTGGCCAACGAAGTTTCGTAATAGGTCAGCAATGCGCTCCCGCCGCTGCTGGAAAGCCTGCCCGCATACCAAATGGCGGCAAAGGCGCGGGTAGCGGGCGTGCTGTCAGAATAGGACGCATAGGATGAGCCGTCGCCAACCACCTTGTTCCCAACCAGCCGGGTAACAAGGATACTGACTTGTCCTTTTGTTAGAGCATCATCCGGGCCAAACAAGCCCCCACCGTAACCGTTGAGTAAGCCGCCCTCGGTCAATGTCATCACAGGATGGTAATACCATGAATTGGATGTTACATCCGTGTAGGAATTGCTGTACGAATCCGATGGGGTACCGGGAGTATAGACATGGCTTACCTCACCCCACTGGTCGTACATGCTGCCTGTCGTGTGGCTGCCAGGGTCAACGGTATAGGGGTTGCCGTCTGTCGTATCAAAATGGGCCACCAATCGATAGGTGTATTCATCTTTTTCCGAGCCGTGAGGCTTGGAATAACTGTAAAAATCGACGATAAGACCAGCAGGAATGGTCACATTCTCAAGGATAGACGTTGTCCAACCAATACCATGTTCTTTGAGCAATACTGTCCCGGAAGCGGGCCAGCTGGCCTTGCCGTTCAGCAGGTCGATCACGCCGATCACTGAATCATAGACGGACTCGTCAAATTGAGAACCATAACAAATATTTCCGTTTAGTCCCTTGCTGTCGCTGCCGGCGCCGATGGTGTACGCAGTTCCGTCGGTGGTATCAAAATGCCCGAGCAACTTATAGACAGGTTCGGTCATTCCTGCGGATTGATAATACTTGTAGATATCCACAACCAGTCCGGCGGGTATCTTAATGCCTTTACAGTTCGGTGTATCATCATCTGTCAACGACCATCTGGAACCAGATGTTTTTAGCAGCACAGTCCCGCCGGATGGCCACTCAAATCCGTTTACATTGGCATTTTTAACCGTACTGATGAAAGTAACTGTATCGTAAATATCTTCGTTAAAATCAGCCCATTTGCCGCTTTGTCCGTTTAGCGCTCCGTTGGGGTCTGCCGCATATGCTGCTGGAATACTGACAGCCAGCATAACAACGGCCAGCAGGATGCTTATCATGCGTTTACACTTCTTCATCACACATTCCTCCCTTTATGTAATCGTTTGGGGCTTGCGCGCAACATCTTCAACCGGTGGATTGCTGTTGAGATAAATAAAAGCGGTGCTGGGGCACCTCACACTCTGCCTCTATTTATCCTGATGGAACTATTTTACTCCATGATAAGGGATGTTGCAAGGCATTGCGGCTCACCTGAGCTGCTTTTTGTGGTTTATGAGGATGGCACCTGCGATATTGAGGCATGGGTGACCGCCACGGGCGAAGCGAGCATCGGTGCTGCATTGCTCAGTGCTGCTACGACAGGCACAGGATAAAGCTGCTTTGAAGAAGGCGGCGTCAAAGCTGTTTGTGTTACGGAACAAATTGCCGAGCGGCCGGAAGGCATCATCACAGCGTCGACCAGTTCAAGCGACAAACGCAAACGGAAAAGAGGAAAAGCAGCACCTGATTATCAGCGTTGTCCATGCCGTCTATGTGTGCGAGGGAGAGAAGCGTATTTGGCAAGCAGCGCAACCGCTACTGTAGACAATATATAGGATATAGGGTTCGGTTTTGGACGCGGAGCGCCCGCCAACAAAAGCCGTCACTTTCGTGACGGCTTTTTCGTGTTTTCTGTGGCTTTTCAGCGTCCCAGCAGGCGGCCCAGCAGATTGCGCCAGCCCGGCTCAGGGGGAGCGGGATGCGCGGCCTGTTTGCGAGCCTGATCGATGGCCTGCTGCATGAGCAATACCTGCGCGCAGATGGGGTCGGATACAGGCGTTTTTTTACAGTAGGTGCCGTCCGGCTGCAATACGCGCGCCTTGACAGTATCATGCTGCATGGCGTACAGAATGTCATGCAGCCGCGTACGCACCTCAGGCGAGTCGATGGGACAGGCAATCTCCACGCGGCGCTCGGTGTTGCGGGTCATCATA
Source organism: Candidatus Agathobaculum pullicola (assembly GCA_019115085.1). GTDB lineage: Bacteria > Bacillota > Clostridia > Oscillospirales > Butyricicoccaceae > Agathobaculum > Agathobaculum pullicola. The sequence goes on from DXEF01000048.1 coordinate 69,370, forward strand.
TCGGCCGAGGAGATATACATTTTCTCCTCCGCGCCGCGGCCGAACACGAAGATGCGCGAATGTTCGAGAAAACGACCGACAATGCTGGTCACGGTGATGTTCTCGGTATGTCCCTCTACACCAGGCAGCAGGCAGCAGATGCCGCGCACAATCATCTCGATACGCACCCCGGCGCAGGAAGCGTCCCGCAGCTTGTGGATGATGTCGATATCGGTCAGCGAATTGAGCTTGAGCAGCATATAGCCCTCGCTGCCGCGGGTGATTTGCTCATCCATCAGGGCAAGGATGCTGCTTTTTAGACTGCTCGGCGCGACCAGCAGGCGATTGTATCGGCCTTCGAGGTTGCCCAGCGCCATATTGTTGAAGAACGCGCCCGCATCCGCGCCGATGGATTCATCCGAGGTGATGAGCGATACGTCGGTGTATTGCTTGGCGGTTTTTTCATTGTAGTTGCCGGTGCCGACCTGCGTAATATGGCGCACGGTACCGCGTTCGCGCCGGGTAATGAGGCAAATTTTGGAGTGCACCTTGTACTCCTCAAAGCCGTAGATGATTTTGCAGCCGGCTTCCTCCATGCGCTCGGACCAGTCGATGTTATTCTGCTCGTCAAAGCGGGCGCGCAGCTCGATGAGCGCGGTTACGTCCTTGCCGTTCTCTGCGGCGGCGCACAGATATTCCACCAGCTTAGCTTTGCGCGCCAGACGGTAGATTGTGATGCGGATGGACAGCACTGCGGGGTCGTTTGCCGCCTCGCGGATCATCTGCAAAAACGGCTCCATCGACTCATAGGGATAGGAAAGCAGAATATCGTGTTTGAGCGCGGCCTTGAGCAGGCTCTGTCCCGCAGGCAGCATAGCCGGCTGCTGGGGAGAAAACGGCGGATCGGACAGAGCTGCCCGCTGCTTTTCGGGCAGATGATCCCCCAGCGAAAACGCATAGCCCATCCGAAGCGGCGCCTTGCGCGACAGGAAGATCTGCGCGTTGGTTACGTCAAAGCGTTTGCGGAAGTATTCGGTGAAATGGTCGCTGATGGGGCGGGTCAGCTCCACGCGCACCACCGCCATACGGCGGCGGCGACGCAGCAACTTTTCCATCTTGGTGCGGAAGTCGCCGTCCTCCGCGCCGAAGGTTTCGTCATCCGGATGGATGTCCGCGTTGCGTGTGACGCAGAACACGGTTTTTTCCAGCACATCGTACATTTCAAACACATGGCCGGTATATTCGAGAAGGATATCCTCGATAGGCACATAGCGCTTTTCCGCGCCCGGCAGGAACACCAGCGCGGGCAGCGAGGACGGCACAGGCAGCAGGCCCAAACGCTCGCTCTTTTTGTGGCCAAGCAGGGCTGCGATATGCAGCACCTTGCCTTCCAGATGCGGGAAAGGATGGTGCGCGTCCACAATCTGCGGGGAAAGGACGGGGGCGATGACGCTTTTGAAATATTGCTTGATGTATTTTTGCTCCGCAGGCTCCAGCTCGCTGATGGAAAGGTGGTGAAGCCCCTCTGCGCGCAGCCGGGTGCTGACGTCTCGGAACGCGGCATCGCGGCGCGCATACAGCGGTTCGACGGCAGCGTAGATGTGATGCAGCTGTTCCTTGGCGGTCATACCGGATTTGTTGTCGATATGCCCCTTATCCACCGCCGCCATATCGCACAGGCTGCCCACGCGGATCATAAAAAATTCGTCCAGATTGCTGGTGAAGATGGAAAGAAATTTGCACCGTTCCAAAAGCGGCACGGCTTCGTCCTCCGCCTCAGCCAATACACGGGCATTGAACTGTAGCCATGACAGCTCGCGGTTCTGCGTGTAACCCTGTTCCCAGATTGCCTGTGTCATGAGAGAGATTCCCCCCTGTTTGGATTCCGGCCGCCGCACAAGAAAAAGCGGCCATAGTATCGCTCAGTATACTACTATTATACTGCTTTTTTGTGTTGGGACAATGCGTTTTATGTAAAAATCATGTAAAGGAATGGTTTTTTTACAAGGGCCTAAGCTCTTGCGGGAATATGGAGGGTCTGCTATACTGAAAAAAGAAAGAGAAAGGAGAAAACGGCATGAGAAATATCTGGCACGACATCGACCCGCGCTGCATCACGCCGGAACGCTTTACCGCGGTCATCGAGATTCCAGCGGGCAGCAAGAAAAAGTATGAACTGGATAAGAATACCGGTCTGCTGCGGCTGGACCGTATCTTGTATACCTCCACGCATTATCCGGCCAATTACGGCTTCATTCCGCGCACATATGCGGACGACGGCGATCCGCTCGATGTGCTCGTGCTGTGCACCGAGTCGCTCGACCCGCTGGTGGAGGTGGACTGCTATCCAATCGGTGTGATGCGTATGATCGACGAGGACGAAATTGACGATAAAATCATTGCGATTCCGTTTGAAGAGCCTACGTGGAATTTCTATCACGATATGGATGAGCTGCCGCCGCATTACGGCAACGAGATCACACATTTTTTTGAGGTCTACAAGGGTCTGGAACACAAGCACACCACCACTTCGGACGCGCTCAACCGAAAAAAAGCCATCGAAGTAATTGAGGACTGCATGCGTCGCTACGAGGTGCACTTCTGCGGCAGACGGCCGGAGAAGGAAGAAGCATAAAGCATACATAGCAAAACGCGGAGGAACAGCGTTCCTCCGCGTTTTTTTTACAATTTTGCCAGCAGCTGTTTGAGCCATGCCTCCTTCATCGAAGGCGCGTCGCGCAGCGGGAAGTCAATGCCCAGCCGGTCATATTTTTCAATGCACAGCTTGTGGAAAGGAAGAAATTCAATTTTTTGCAGATTGGGATAGCGTTCGGCATGCGCCTTCACCAGCCGCAGATGGTCGAGGCTGTCGGTCAGACCGGGCACGACTACATGCCGCACCCAAAGCGGAACGCCTTTCATCGCGGTCAGCTGCAAGAAGCGCTCAACCTGTGACAGCTCCGCGCGGCAGTACCGGCGGTAATCCGCCGCCGTCAGGAATTTCAGGTCGCACAGCACCAGATCGGTATCCCGCAGCACGCGTTCGGCGGCGGCTGTCGGACAGCCCGTGCCCGAGGTGTCCAGCGCGGTGTGAACGCCGTGCTCGTGCAGCTTTTGGAAGAATTCCGCGACAAAGTTCGCTTGCAGCAGCGGCTCGCCGCCCGAAACGGTCACGCCGCCGCCGTTGTTCCAGTAAGGCTGATAACGCAGTACGCGGCGTACAAGTTCGTCCGTGTCGATTTCTTCGCCGTCATCCGCGTCCCAAGTGTCCGGGTTGTGACAGTAGACGCAGCGCAGCGGGCAGCCCTGCATGAAGACCACACAGCGCACACCCGGTCCGTCCACCGCGCCGAGGGACTGGATGGAATGGATGCGTCCAGTCATTTTGTCACAACCTTTCTTAAAATAATATTGCTTGGGATATTTGCCGCCCAGCCCGCGCAATCAGACACCAAGGGTGCTTGCGTCAGATTGCCTGGTGGAACGTGCGCGAGATGACCTCGCGCTGCTGCTCACGGCTGAGCTTGTAGAAGTTGACTGCGTAACCCGAGACACGGATGGTCAGGTTGGGATACTGCTCGGGATGCTCATAGGCAGCGATGAGCGTATCGCGGTTCATAACGTTGACGTTCAGGTGGTGCGCCTTCTGGGCGAAGTAGCCGCTCATGATGGCGACGAGGTTGTTGACCCGCTCCTCATCGGTCTTGCCGAGTGCGCCCGGCGTGATAGAGAAGGTGTTCGAGATGCCGTCGCGGCAGTATTCGTAGCTCAGCTTTGCCACCGAGTTGAGCGAGGCCAGCGCGCCCGACTTGTCACGGCCGCTCATCGGGTTTGCGCCCGGAGCGAGCGGTTCGCCGTAACGGCGGCCGTCCGGCGTGTTGCCGGTCTTCTTGCCGTACATGACGTTGGAGGTGATGGTCAGGATGGACAGGGTGTGAATCGCGCCGCGGTAGAGTGGGAACTGGGTCAGGGCCTGATAGAACTTTTCAACCTGCTCGCAGGCGATGGCGTCGACGCGGTCGTCGTCATTGCCGAACTTCGGGAAGTCGCCCTCGATTTCGAAATCGACGATGATGCCGTTTTCCGGGTTGCGGATAGGGTGTACCTTGGCGTGCTTGATGGCAGAGAGCGAATCGGCCATGCAGCTCATGCCTGCGATGCCGAATGCCATCAGACGGCGCACTTCCGTGTTGTGCAGGGCCATCTGGCTCTTCTCGTAGGCGTATTTGTCGTGCATATAGTGGATGGTGTTCATCGCGGACACGTAGGTCTTGGCCAGCCACGGACGGTAGAAGTCCATGCGGCGGCAAACCTCGTCATAGTCGAGCGTGTCGCCTTCCATGACGGGCATTTTCGGGCCGACCTGATCGAATTTATTCTCATCGCGGCCGCCGTTAATGGCCATCATCATCAGCTTTGCGATATTGGCGCGCGCGCCGAAGAACTGCATATCCTTGCCCACGCGCATTGCGGAAACGCAGCAGGCGATGGCGTAGTCGTCGCCGTAATAGGGGCGCATCACGTCGTCGTTCTCGTACTGGACGGCGTCGGTGTCAATGGACACCTTGGCGATGAACTTCTTCCAGTTTTCTGGCAGGTTTTCGCTCCAGAGCACGGTGAGATTCGGCTCAGCGGCAGGATTTAAGTTGTACAGCGTGTGCAGCACGCGGAAGCTGTTCTTGGTCACGAGCGGGCGGCCGTCCTCGCCGATACCGCCGATAGACTCGGTGATCCACATCGGGTCGCCGCCGAACAGTTCATTATACTCAGGGGTGCGCAGGTGGCGCGCCATGCGCAGATGCAGCACGAAATCGTCCATGATCTCCTGTGCCTCGGACTCGGTCAGAACGCCGGCCTTGAGGTCGCGCTCAAAGTAGATGTCAAGGAAGGTGGAGGTGCGGCCGAGGCTCATCGCCGCGCCGTTCTGCTCCTTGATGCCCGCAAGGTAAGCAAAGTACAGCCACTGCACGGCTTCCTTGGCGTTTTCCGCCGGGCGGGTGATGTCAAAACCATAGGAGGCTGCCATCTTAACCATGTCCTTGAGCGACTTGATCTGGTCGGAAAGCTCCTCCGCGGTGCGGATTTCCGCTTCGGTGGTCGGCACTTCGCCCAGCGCGTCCTTGTCGCGCTGCTTTTCTTCGATCAGGCGGTCCACGCCGTAGAGCGCCACGCGGCGATAGTCGCCGATGATGCGGCCGCGGCCGTAGGCGTCCGGCAGGCCGGTCAGCAGACCGACGTGACGCGCTTCGCGCACATCCTTGGTGTAGGCGGAGAACACACCGTCATTATGCGTCTTGTGGTACTTGAATTCCTCTTCAATCTTGGGCGAAACCTCGTAACCGTAGGCCTTGCATGCCTCGCGCACCATGCGCATGCCGCCGAACGGGTTGCAGGCGCGCTTGAGCGGCTCGTCGGTCTGCAGGCCGACAATGATTTCGTTGTCCTTATCAAGATAGCCCGGGCCAAACGCCGTGATCGTGATAACGGTATCGGTATCCACATTGCGCACGCCGTTCCTTTCGCGCTCTTCCGCGAGCAGCGCGTCAAACTTTTCGCGCATTGCGGTCGTGCGGGCGGTTGCGGGCGCGAGGAACGCGCCGTCGCCCTCGTAAGGGGTGTAGTTTTTCTGGATGAAATCGCGGACGTTGATCTCATTTTGCCAATCGCCGCCGATGAAGGTGTTCCATGCGTTCATATAGATGATTCCTCCTATTTCTTTCGTTTATCTGCCTTTTTTGTATGCAAAAAAGGGCAGCATCGCGTATCTTGTGCGACACTGCCCAGACGGTCGGCATTTTTACGGAACCCCTGCTCCCCGGTGGTTTGCGCTCCACCTTGTCCGTCAGTTGCAGGGAATTTGTCTGATTTAAGAATAGCACAACAATATATAGTATGCAACTGATGAATCCTACAAAAATTTTGCGTATAAAATATCTTATACTGCGACAGTAGTCAAAAACGGATGAATTACGCTGGGTATGTAAAACCTAACGAAAGACTCTTCACAATGCGGAAAAAATGGCGTATGATAAAGGTAATTAAAAAGGAGGTTGCGCTTATGAAGATTGGCATGCTGACAAGCGGCGGCGACTGCCAGGGCCTCAATTCCGCCCTGCGCGGCGTGGCGAAAACGCTGTATAATGAACTGGGCAGCAAGGTGACCATCTACGGCATCCGGGACGGCTATCGCGGCCTTATCGAGGGCGATTATCACGAGATGAATCCGCGGGATTTCTCGGATATCCTGACCATGGGCGGCACGATTCTCGGCACGTCCCGCCAGCCGTTCAAGGAAATGCAGAAGGCGAGCGAGGACAGCGAGGAGACCAAGCTGCAGAAAATGCTCAAGACCGTCAATGAGGAAGGCTTCGATTGCTTGGTGATCCTCGGCGGCAACGGCACGCATAAGACCGCCAACCTCCTCAGCGAGAACGGCGTAAATGTTGTGACGCTGCCTAAGACGATTGACAACGACCTGTGGGGCACGGAAATGACCTTCGGTTTTCAGTCGGCTATCGATATCGCCACGACGGTCATTGACTCGATCCACTCCACCGCGTTCTCACATTCGCGCGTGTTTATCGTTGAGGTAATGGGGCACAAGGCCGGCTGGCTGACACTGTATTCCGGCATTGCGTCCGGCGCGGACGTTATCATCATTCCGGAGATTCCGTATTCGGCTAAAAAGATTGCGGAAGCCATCGACAAGCGCTCGAGGAGCGGCAAGCGGTTCTCCATTCTTGCGGTTGCGGAAGGTGCGATCAGTCAGGAAGAGGCCAAGATGAGCAAAAAGGAATTCAAGGCCGCGCGCGAGAAAATGGCCTATCCCTCCATCTCCTACCGCATCGCGGACGAGCTGAAGGCGATCACAGGGCAGGAGATCCGCGTGACCATTCCGGGCCACTACCAGCGCGGCGGCGCGCCCTGTCCGGCCGACCGTCTGCTGACCAGCCGTTTCGGCGTGGCGGCGGCGCATCTCATTCGCGAGAAGAAGTACGGCTATATGGTAGCGCTGCAAAACGATAAAATCGTACCCGTGCCGCTCAAAGAGGTGGCGGGCAAGCTCAAGACCGTCCCGCCCGACGGTGAAGTGGTGCGCGCGGCGCGCGCGCTCGGTCTGTCGATGGGAGACTGACGGAAATAATACAAAAGGACGTGCCGTGGCACGTCCTTTTGTTTGTCCAAGTCGGCAATCAGTACTGCTGATCGTTCTTCTTGCTGCTGGTGCCGCTCGGGCACTGGTTCGAGGTGGACGGATTCGGATTCTTGTTTTGACTGCTTGACGGGTTCTGGTTGGTAGTAGACGGGTTCTGACGCTTGTTCTGTTTGCTCATGGGAAATCACCTCTTTTTGAAGTTTTCGAGCGTAGTTTGCGCGCAGCGCGTGAAAAATATACACGCGGGTATTGCGGAAGTGTAAAAAATCTGATAAAATTTGTATGCGCCGTATGGCGTTTTTGAGGTTATATTAAATTTATTTCAGATAGAAAGAGGGACTTTCCACCATGTCGGGACACTCCAAATGGCATAATATTGCCAAGCGCAAGGGCGCAAACGACGCGAAAAAAGCGAAAATTTTTACCAAGATCGGCCGTGAGATGGCCATTGCTATTAAGGAAGGCGGTTCGGCCAATCCGGATTTTAACTCCCGCCTGCGCGACTGTATCGCCAAGGCCAAGGCCAACAATATGCCCAACGACAATATCAAGCGCACGCTGGACAAGTATTCGGGCGCGAGCGGTCAGGTAAACTACGAGGCCAACAACTATGAGGGCTACGGCGTCGGCGGCGTCGCGGTGGTTGTGGAAACGCTGACCGATAACAAGAACCGCACGGTGGCCGACGTGCGCCACCTGTTCGACAAATACGGCGCGGGTCTGGGCGCGACGGGCTGCGTATCCTGGCAGTTCGACAAGAAGGGCGTTATCATCATGGAGCGCGGCGAGCTGGACTAGGACACCGTGATGATGCAGGCGCTCGATGCCGGTGCAGAGGACTTCCAGGCAGACGACGATACCTTTGAGATCTACACCACGCCGGAGGACTTTTCCACGGTGCGCGAAGCGCTCGAGACGCTGGGCTACTCCTTTGTCGAAGC